>NZ_JBSFPX010000031.1:0-47597 GCF_053588415.1 Mycobacterium sp. NPDC003449 | reverse complement strand
CAGAACTGTTGAAGCCCTTCGTGAAACGCGAGGTCATGCCGGGAAATCTGCGGGGTGCGAGAGCATATTGGCGTGGATATCGACCGGGTCCCGCGGATCTGTCGAGCGCAGCCGGATGAACCCCCGACTGCGGGGGTGCACCACCCCGGCAAACAGCGTCCACCCGTGCTCGGGAAGCCCGAAGTGGGCGATGTTCTCGGCACTGGACTTCGGCACCTCGGCCTGGCACGTCTGCAGATCCGGTGCATCCAGCCCGCTACGGCTGGTGGCGAAGTAGGTGGCCTCCGATGCATTGTTGCGGGGCGCCACGGGTTCGCGGTACTCCCAGACGCAGTCGAAGCCGGGATGATCCTGCAGATTACGGCCCACCCCGGGCAGGTGGGCTTGTACCGGAATGCCGAGCCGGCGTAACTCATCCTCCGGGCCGATTCCGGAGTGCATCAACACTTTCGGGGTGTTGATCGCACCCGCGGACAGGATGACTTCGGTGCCCGCGGTGATCTGCCGGGCCGAACCCTCCTGGAACAGTTCGACGCCGGTGGCCCGGCCACCCTCGACGGTGATCCTGGTGACCAGCGTGTCGGTGATGACGTCCAGGTTTGGCTGCCCCAGGACCGGTCGGACATAGGAGCCGAACACCGACTGACGCCATCCGCCCCGCGCGCGGATGTCGGTGATGGCGACACCGGCACGCTGTTCCATCATCCGTCCGTTCTGGTTCTCGAACTCCGGGATTCCCACGCTGCGGGCCGCGCCGACCGTTGCCGGCGCCAACGGGTTCGGATCGGGTGCCGGCTCGACATACACAAGCCCACCGGTGCCGCGGTGATCCGGGTCGGGCTCCCCGTGGAAGTCCTCGATTCGGCGGTAGATGTCGAGGACCGCTTCATAGCCCCAGGCCTGATCGCCGGATTCGAAGGCGAAGTGGTCCCAGTCGTCCTTGTGGCCGCGAGCCCAGACCATCAGGTTGATGCTGGAGCCCCCGCCGAGCACCCGGCCCATCGACAACGGCACGGAGCGCCCGTTGACGTCGGCGCTGGGCATGCCAGTGAATCCCCAGTCCCGTTCGGTTCCCAGGTTGAGTGGCCATTGATCGGCCGCCGCGATGGCCGGCACCTCATCGGTGCCACCCGCCTCCACCAGAAGCACTGTCACCGCGAGATTTTCGGCCAGGCGGCGGGCGACGACCGAACCGGATGCGCCAGAGCCGCAGACGATGAAGTCGTAGTGCGACCGGAGGGTGTCGATGTAGCTCACGGCTCCATTGCACACGCGGGCGGTTATCGCGTCCAACGATCAAATCTGATGTTGACCATCTATTCAATAGATAGACTGTCGGGCATGGAACTGCGCCAGATCGAGCACTTCATTGCCGTCGCCGACGAGCTGAATTTCACCCGCGCGGCCGCCCGGGTACACGTCGTGCAATCGGCACTGTCGACGTCGGTCGCGAAACTGGAACGCGAACTCGGCGTCACCCTCTTCGACCGCACCCGCCTGCGGATCACCCTGACCCCGGCAGGTGAACGCTTCCGCGGCCACGCCCAGGACGTGCTACGTAGTGTCCGGGCGGCCGTCGGCTCCGTTGGCGAGTTCCGTGACACACTGTCTGGCACTGTTGAATTCGGGTCCCTGATCTCGTTCGGCCCGATGGATGTCGCGGGCGCGCTCGGAGACTTCCACCGCCAGCACCCCTACGTGCGCCTGCGGTTGCGGTTGAGCCAGTCCGGAGCCTCGGCCTACCTGGCGGCACTCATCGAGGGCGCACTGGATTTAGCGTTGGTGTCGGTGCCTGACCGCTTGCCACCCCAACTGGACATGCGGCTGCTGTTCGAGGACCCCATGGTGTTCGTCTGCGGCCAGGATCACCCGGTGGCCGGGCGCAAGCGAGTCGACCTCGGCGATCTCGCCGGCGAGGAACTCGTCGGATTCCCACCTGGATTCGGGCTGCGACATCTCGTCGATGACGCGTTTCGCACCGTCGGCGCCGATCCACACACCCGCTACGAAGTGCCCGCCGGGTTCACGGCCATCGCAGAGCTCGTCGCCAACGGCCTTGGTGGTGCCTTCATGCCCGCATCGGAAACCCGCAGATTCCCGGCCCTGCGTGCCGTCGAGCTGACCGATCCGATCATCTGGCAGGTGTATCTGGCCTCGCCACCCGCCACCCGAATGACGCCGGCGACCACCGCGTTGGCCGGCCTGCTCCTCGACGCGGCAGTACGCGCCCGGAAGCAATAATGGCTGATCAAATGAACAGCAGCGGCCGGCCTACCGGGCCGCCAGCGTCGACGTGAAGTAGGTGACGCCGTTCATCGTCTCCCGGTCGTCGTCGGTCTGCGGGATCTCCGCCAACCCGTGGCCGGTGAGGAGCCGGGCCATCGGCGTCGCGGCCGACGTCCAGCCGCGCGCGTCCAGGTACGCGCCGACGTTCTGGCGCTCGCCCTCGAACGCGATCACGGTGAGATCGGGCTCGAAGCCGTGCTCGCGCCACTTGGCGGTCGCCTCGCGCATACGCTCGCGCGCCTCCTCGGGGTCCATGTCGCCGGTATTCGGGACGGCCTCGGTGCCGAGTCGACTGCCGGCAGCGCTGAGTGCGGTGACGGTGTCGAGCAGCCGGTCCTGGGCTTCGGGTGCCAGGTAGCCGAACAGGCCCTCGGCGATCCACGCCGTCGGCCGGTCCGGCTCGAAGCCGGCCGCGGTCAGCGCCGTCGGCCAGTCCTCGCGCAGGTCGATCGCGACCGGGCGCAACTCGACCGTGGGTTCGGCGCCGAGGCCGGCCAGCGTCGTGGTCTTGAACTCGATGACGGCCGGCTGATCGATCTCGAACACCGTCGTCCCCGCCGGCCAGTCCAGCCGATAGGCTCGGGTATCCAGGCCAGAGGCGAGGATGACGGCCTGGCGGATTCCCGCCGCTGCGGCATCGGCGAAGAATTCGTCGAAGTAGCGCGTGCGGGCCGCGAGCGATGCGGGCATCTGCGCCAGACCCCACGAACTGCCCTCCGCGTCGAGATCCGACGCGGACAGCTCACCGGTGGCCCAGCGGGTCAGAAAGGTCACACCGACCGCGCGGACCAGCGGCTCGGCGAACGGATCGTTGATGTCACCGTTGGTGGTGGCGATGGCCCGCGCCGCCGCTGCCATCGTCGCCGTCGTCCCAACGCTGGTGGCGGGATCCCACGATTCCCTGGCCGCTGCCATTGTCTACCTCCGAAAGTTGTTCTGGCTGAGGTGATCCGCTGCCGGGCGCGGGCAACGGACTCCCGACCCGCCCAGCAGCTTCACCGAATTCGACGATAACGCTGCTTGCCGGCCGTCGGCACGACGTTATCGTGACGCTCCCGGACCAGGGCAACCGCAGGTGTCGCCCGTCCGCAGCGACGGTTCCAGTTCCCCGTCGCCGGACGCCGGGTCGCCGAGGAGCCGGCCGAGTGCCTGGTGGGCGATCGCGCCGACCGGCTGCTGGACGGCCGTCAGGCGGAACTGACCGTAGTCGCTTCCCGCGCCGTCGAAGCCGACCACCCGAATATCGCCGGGAACGGTCAGACCCGCATCGGTGATCGCGCGCAGCGTCGCCGCGCTCTGCCCGTAGGTCCCGACCACGAACGCCCGCGGCGGGCGCGCCACACCGCGCAGGTAGGCGCCGACGGCGGCGTAGGCACCGGACGGGGTGAGATCGGTGCGGACGACCGGGGTGTCCCGGCCCGCGACGGCGGCCACGCCGTCGAACCGTTGCTGCACGGTTTCGCGGTCGCCGTGGCTGACATCGGCCTCGGTGAAGCCACCGACGAAGGCCAGATCGCGGCACCCGTGGGTGTCGGCGAGGTGGCGGGCGGTGAGTCCGCCCGCATGCACGTGATCGACCCCGACGATCTCGGCGTCCACCTCGCCGCGGATGTTGTGCATCCACACCACCGGAATGCGTTCCCGACGGCACAGTTTCGCCGTTCCCGGCGCATCGGCGGCCCCGATCACGATCAGGCCGTCGATACCGACCTCGGCGAACGCCGTGGCGAACTCGAGTTCGCGCTCCGGGTCGTAGCCGGTGTTGCCGATCACGGTGAGGTGGTCGCGGGCGCGGGCCTCCACCTCGATCCGCCCGACGAACTGCCCGAACAGGGGCAGGGTGAGATCGGGGACGAGCAGGCCGATCTGTCGCCACCGGCGCGGGCGGCGCAGCGCGCGGGCCCGCAGATCGGGCCGGTAGTCCAGCGCGTCGATCGCGCTGATCACCTTGGACCGCAACGCTTCCGACACCGGTCTCGGCCCGTTGTTGAGCACATAGCTGACCACCGCGGTCGACGTTCCTGCCCGCTTGGCCACATCGGCCAGTGTCGGACGTTTCGTGCTCACCCCTGTTGTCCTCGCTCCTGGAAAGTGTCCTCGTGAGACCTCTCATCAGACCCGACATCGGGCCGGAGATAAGACTTTGAATCACAGCGATTGTGACGGTTCCACGATCGCTGACGCTCATTACGCTAATCGATTAGAAATCCGAGGTAGCCCGCGGACATGAGCACGAGATTGGTGGAGCAGCTGACATGGCATTTGTACGACAGTCCGGAGTCACCTACCTCGACCCCGACCTCGTCCACGACAGCTATGTGCTGTTCACCGGGGCCGATTCGGTCACCCGCCTGATCGACCTCAACGGCACCGTCGTGCACGACTGGCCGTACGCCGGGGTGCCGCCCCGCCTCCTCGATCCGGCGCTCAACGCGGGTCGCATCGGCGACGTCGGGGTCCAGTTGTCCGACAGCGGCGACGCCCGTGGCGGCATCTACGCCAACGGTACTGTGGGTCAACTCGATTGGTCCGGTGAACGGGTCTGGGAATGGGGCGCGCAGGCGCCCGGCGGGGCGGCCCGCCAGAACCACGACTGGGAACTCCTGCCCAACGGTAACCGGCTGATCCTGGTCACGGTGCCCCGCGTGGTGCCGGGCCTCGGCGACCATATCGTCGGCGATCAGGGCCTCTACGAGGTGACCCCCGACGGGGAGATCGTGTGGACCTGGCTGGCCGGCGACCATCTCGACGAATTCGGATTCTCGGCACACGGCTGGGCCGCGCTGCGCGAGACGGTGGCCCGCGATCCCGAGGACCCGTGGGGCTATCTGGAGATGAACAGCGCCAAATCGCTCGGCGCCAACCGGTGGCACGTCGCCGACGCCGACAGCGTCTTTCATCCCGACAACATCCTGGTGAGCTTCCGCAAGGCCAACATCATCGCGCTCATCGACAAGTCGTCGGGAGCCGTCGCCTGGAAGCTGGGACCGTACTACGCCGACCCGGCCGGGTCCCAGCATCAGCGGATCAACGCGCACAAGGTGCCGCGCCCGCTGGATCAGACCTCCGGACAGCACAATCCGCACATGATCGCCGCCGGCCTCCCCGGCGCGGGCAACATTCTGGTGTTCGACAACCAGGGCGGCGCCGGGTATCCGCCCGCACCGCTCGGCATCTACGCCGGGTCGCGGATCCTCGAAATCGACCCGGCCACCCGGGAAATCGTCTGGCAGTACACCGCGGAGGATTCCGGCCTGCCGTCGTGGACCTTCTTCAGTTCGTTCGTCAGCAACGCGCAGCGGCTGCCCAACGGCAACACCCTGATCGCCGAGGGCATGCAGGGGCGCCTGTTCCAGGTGACCGCCGACGGCGACGTGGTCTGGGAGTACCACAGCCCCTACCAGGGTTACGGCGTGGCCGGCGAACCCGAGGTCAAGCAGCCCCGGGTGCCCGGGGTCGACCGGCTCACCCGGACCGCGCTGGTGTACCGCGCGCAGGCCGTCGCCTTCGACTGGACGCCGCCGGGCACACCCCGCGCCGCTCTGCGGGCGGTGCCAACGGTCGCCCACGGGGCGAACGGATGACGGCGGGGACCGCGGTCCGGGCCGAGGCGGTGAGCGCGGCGCAACCGGCACCGGCCCGGTTGCGTTCGGTCTTCGCCCGGTTCGGCACGCTCGGCTGGACGGTCGCCGGGCTCGCCATCGCGGCCGCGGTGTGGTCGCTCGCGGTCGCGACCGGACACTTCCCCCGCCAGCTGTTCCCGAGCCTGCCCGAGGTCGTCGCGGCGGGCCACACCTTGTGGGCCGAAGGCCTGCTGGCCGACGACATCATCGCCAGTCTGCGCAGGGCCGCAATCGGTTTCGCGATCGGTGCGGTCGTCGCCGTGGTGACCGCCGTGGCCACCGCGACTACCGCCGCGGGCCGCAATCTGCTGCAGCCGGTGTTGCGGGTCTTCTCCCCCATTCCGACCATCGGCCTGGTTCCGCTGGCCATCCTCTGGTTCGGGCTCGGCGAGAACAGCAAGACCCTGGTGATCGCGCTCGGCGTGTTCGTGCCGGTGTGGATCAACAGCCATGCCGGGCTCGCCAGTACCCCGGCGGACTATCTCAAGGCCGCGCGCTGCCTCGGCGCCGGGCGCTGGCAGACGCTGCGCCGGGTGGTACTGCCGGAGGCCGCACCCGATATCGCATCCGGGCTCCGGGTCGGTGCGGCGATGGCATTCGTATTGATCGTGGTGGCCGAGATGACCGGCACCACAGCGGGTATCGGCTACCGGATCTATCAGGCGCAACTTTTCTCCCAGGCCGACCGGCTGATCTTCTGCCTCATCGTCCTCGGCATCCTCGGCGCGCTGTGCGATCTGCTCGTCAACTCGCTCACCGCCCCGTTCACCCGGTGGGCCAGGGAGGAACACTGAGATGACCCAGAGCCCGGCATTGGAAACCCGCGATCTGGTGGTGCGCTTCCCCGGTAAGCCGCAACCCACGCTCGACCACATCTCGCTGACCATCCCCGACGGGTCGTTCGCCGTGCTCGTCGGCGCGTCCGGGAGTGGCAAGTCGACCCTGCTGCACTGCCTGGCCGGTCTCATCACCCCGACCTCGGGGACGGTGGTGGACCACGGCGAGGGCACCGGCAGACCCGTCACCGCGCCCAGCCCCCGCCGCGGCGTCGCCTTCCAGCGCGATGTCCTGTTTCCGTGGATGACCGTCGCCGACAACATCGAATTCGCACTGGCCGCAAGAAAATCCGCAAAACCCGAGCGGCGGGCCAGAATTCGGGACCTGCTCGACCTGGTCGGACTGCCCGAGGACGTCGGCGGGCAACGCCCCACCGAACTGTCCGGTGGCATGCGTCAGCGGGTGAGCATCGCCAGGGTTCTGGCCGGCGAGCCGACCGTGATGCTGATGGACGAACCGTTCGCGGCCCTGGACGCGCTGACCCGGCTGCGGATGCAGGACCTGCTCATCGACCTGTGGACCCGGCTGAACCGCACCATCGTGTTCGTCACCCACGACATCGACGAGGCGATCCGGCTCGGCGACACCGTCAGCGTGCTGCGCGACGGGCACATCGCCGAGCACATCGTCAACCCGCTGAGCCGGCCCCGGCCCGCCGACGCACTCGCAGATCAACCCGGCTACAGCGAGATTCGCAAGATCCTGCACCACCAACTCGGCACCGACCATGCAGTTCACGGCTCACAAAGGACATGACCATCGTGAAGATCTCCCTTCGGCGCCTCGCCTCCGCGGCCCTGACGGCCGTCGCGTTCGCCGCGTCGATCACCGCGTGCACGGACTCCGGCAGCGCCGACGCCGAGCGGCTGACGGTCGGATTCGTCGTCGACCCGTCCTGGGCCCAGATCCCGGTCGCGGCCGACACCGGGCTGTTCAGCAAGCACGGCGTCGACGTGAAGGTGGTGAACTTCCAGTCCGGGGTCGAGGCCCTGCAGGCGGCCGCGGCCGGTCAGGTCGACATCACCACCGCCGCCGACGTGCCGACGTCCGCCGCGCTCACCCGCACCCCGACGCTGCGCGTCGTCGGTGACGGGTCACGGTGGGAAGGGTCGCGGATCGTGGCCCGCCGCAGCGCGGGCATCAACACCGTCGCCGACCTGTCCGGCAAGTCCATCGGCACCCCGCTGGGCACCAGTGCCGCCTACTACATCGCGAACGCGTTGGCAGCGAACAAGATCGACGCCAATCTGGTTCAGGTGTCGCCGTCGGCCATGGTCACCGCGGTGACCCAGCGCAACGTCGATGCGGTGTCGATCTTCCAGCCCTATCAGGCGCAGGCCGTCCAGGCCCTCGACGCCGACGCGGTCGAGCTGGCCGGCGGCACCTACAACCAGCACAGCCTGTTCCTGTCGACCCAGGACGCGATAGCGGCCAAGGGCAAGGCCATGACGGCGTTCTTCGCCGCCATCGACGAGGCCGGGCCCGCATTGTCCCGACAGGACGCCGCGGCCGTCGACGCCGTCACCAAGGCGACCCAACTCGACCCGCAACTGCTGCGCACGGTCCTCAAGGAGTTCGACTTCACCCTCCAGCTCAACCCCGATCTGGCGGCCAAGCTGACCGAACTCGGCGAATGGGCCAAAACGCAGAAGTCGATCGATGCCTCGACGGCGCTGCCGAACTACGCCGAGCGGCTCGACAACCAGTTACTGCCGAAAACCACGTCGTAAGGGCGCGACCGCAGCGACACTGACCGCACGCAATAATGTCGTCACACAGCCGAGCCTGCTGTGGCCACATTCACACGATGTCGAGGCGGTTGATAGGTGATGTCGCAGGAGATATCGAGGCCCGAAAACGGCTCCGAACCCGACGTGACCGAGGATCGGCCCGCCAAGCGCGCCATCTATCAGCGTCGGGGCTTCAAACTCAGCACACCGGTCGGCGAGATCGCGTTCGCGATCCGGACACCGCGGTCGCGGCCCGTCGTGCCGAAGCGGTTCGATCCGCTGGGTCTCACCGACCGGGCCGTCGATATGGCCAGGACCGGTTTCAAGCTGGCCAGCTGGAGCGAGGAGCAACTGGCCACCCTGGTGAAGAACCGGCTCGAAGCCCTCGATCAGGCGCCGAACCCGCAGCAACCCGCCACGCCGGAGGAGCCGACCGCCGACTCGCTCAACACCAAGATGGGCCGGTTGCTGGAACGGGCCCTGGACCAGAGCACCAGCGGCAGTCAGGTCGAGCTGTACCACCGGCTGCTCAACCAGCTCGTGGCCGATGAGGCCCGCATCATCGGCGCGCTGTCCGAAGGCGCCACCTCACCGCTGGTCAACATCCACTCCCGAACCCGCACGTCCGGCCAGCCGGTGCTGGAGAACGCCTGCCTGATCGGCCGGACCGCCAACGTCGCATTACCCAGGATGGTCCCGCAGTACGTCAGCCATCTGCTGTCCCTCGGCCTGGTGGAGACCAGCCCCGAGGACGCCGACAAGAAGGCCGACTACGAAATCCTGCTCGCCGAGCCCGCGGTGCTGAGCGCGATCAAGAACGCCTCGCGAGGTCCGCTCACGGCGCGCGTCGAGAAGCTCACGCTCAGCCTGTCCGGCCTGGGCATCGGACTGTGGGAGGCGGCCATGCAACAGGACGGTCGGTGAGCGCCAGCGAGAAGCCGAGCGCATGAGGTCCAGCGAGACGATCCTCGCCATCCAGAACTGGCAGGAGATCACGGCCGACTTCGGCGCCAACTGGCTGATCTATCTGTCCATGCCGTTCGTCGCGGCGTTCGTCGGGTGGAGCACCAAGATCGTCGCGCTGGAGATGCTGTACCGGCCGCTGGCCTTCAAGGGCATCGGCCCGATCGGCTGGCAGGGCATCGTGCCGCGGCGCGCCGGCAAGGTCGGATCCAAGACCATCGAACTGCTCACCCAGAATCTGCTCAAACCCGAGGAACTGCTGGAGAAGGTCGACGCCAGGGAGGCCGTCGAGGCCCTGCGGGAACCGCTGACCCGGGCGGTCGACGAAATCTCCCGGGATCTGGCCGAGCAGATCCGGCCGGGCCTGTGGGATTCGCTGCCCGACGCCGCGCGCAAAGCCATCCAGGCCCGCATCCACGAGCAGACCCCCAAGGTCGTGGAGAAGATGCTCAACGAGATGCGGGCCGATCTGCCCCGGTTCGTCGACGTCCAGTTTCTGGCCATCACCACGTTGGTCGCCAACAAGGACAAGCTCAACAAGCTGATGCGCGGGCTCGGCGACAACGCGATGGCGTTCGTCCGTCGCAGCGGCATCTACTTCGGCCTCGTCATCGGTGTGGTGCAGATGGTGGCCTGGGCGCTGTTCCGCAACCCCTGGATCATGCCCGCGTTCGGTTTCGGCATCGGCTTCATCAGCGACTACATCGCGTTGAACATGCTGTTCCGCCCGGTCAAACCGACCCGGTACCTGGGCTTCATCCAGTTCCAGGGGCTGCTGCACGCGCAGCGCCAGACCATCACCGAGGATTACGCCAGGATCCTGTCCGAGGACCTGTTCTCCCCCGAGATCCTGCTCGACGGGGTGCTGCGGGGGCCGGGCGCCGACAAGCTGTTCTCGCTGGTCGGCAAGGAGGTCGACGCCGCGATCGAGGCGCAGACCGGCCGGGCGACCCCGCTGGTGAAGTTCGCGGTCGGCACCCAGCGCTACAACGCCCTCAAGGACAACCTCGTCGCGATGGTGCTGGAGCGGCTACCCACCACGCTCGTGGAGGCCAAGGACTACACCATGAATGCGCTGGATCTGGAGCGGACCATCATCGACAAGATGGGCCAGCTCACCAACGAGCAGTACGAGTCGATCCTGCGGCCGGTGTTCAAGGACGACGAGCCCACGATGATCGCCGTCGGCGCCGTCCTCGGTGGCATCGTCGGCGAGATCCAAGTTCAGCTCATCGAGCATTTCGGCAACGAGCCGCCGGTCGTCACCGCACTGATGTTGCGCCACTGATCGCCTCGAACCCGACGAAAGTGTTGCTCCCGCTCGCCGTCGACGACAGTTACGTCGAGTTCGAGGACATCGGCTACGGTCGGACCCACAGGCAGCTACTCGACGGAGGTCCACCATGCGTCTGTCCACCCGCAATCAGCTGACCGGCACGGTGACCGAGGTGACGATCGGTGCGGTCATGGCGACGGTGAAGGTCAAGCTCGACGGCGGTGAGCAGATCGTCACCGCGTCGATCACCAAGGAGGCCGTCGAGGAACTCGGGTTGACCACGGGCGGCGCGGCCACCGTGCTGGTGAAGTCGACCGAGGTCATGCTCGGCGTCGATTAGCCGCGGCCGAGCTGTGAGTGTTGACAGCCCACTACCGGGCAGGCACCCTGACGGGCATGAATCTGCCCGATAGCTGGACAGATCGCCCGGTGGCCATCGTGCGCCGCAATGCCGCGGAGACGGTGTTCGAGGATCTGTGCTCGGCCATCGAGAAGGGTGAGCTGCCGGTCGGGGTGAAACTGCCACCCGAGGCAGCACTCGCCGAGCGCTACGGGGTGAGCCGGTCGGTGATCCGCGAGGCGTTGCGGTCCTGTCAGACGCTCGGGCTGACCGAGACCAAGACCGGTTCGGGCACGGTCGTGGTCTCGGCGCACGCCGCGGCGCCGCACTACGGCCGGTTCTCGGCCCGCGACCTCGTGGAAGCCCGGCCCTACATCGAGGTGCCCGCGGCCGGTTGGGCCGCCCGCCGCCGCAGCGACGCCCAATTGTCTGAGCTCACCGGCATTGTCGAGCGGATGGAGGCCGAGGTCGAGCCGGCCCGCTGGGTGCGGCTGGACACCGAATTCCACCTGGGCATCGCGCGAGCGTCGGGAAACGAGGTGTTCGCCACTGTGGTCGCGGCGATCCGCGGGGCGCTGTCGATGCAGTCCCGGATGCTCAACGCCAGCATCCACGAGCGGCGTTCGGCCTCCAACCGCGAGCACCGCAGGATCCTCGACGCGATCGCATCCGGCGACTTCGCCGATGCCTCCGACGCCATGCGTCAGCACCTGGACCGGGTAAAGGACGCGGTGAACAAACTGGCCAGCATCGCTCCCTGAGCGCCCGGTGACCCCGAACCGGGGTTCACGCCGTTGACGCCGCATCGTGATCGGTGTCACACTCACTCCGTTAAGCTGTCAGACAGCCCTACAGCTCAGATGGGACCTGTGATGCCGCCGCGTTCAGAACAGTCGGAAGCCGTACGGCCCGGCGTATCCCATGAGCAGCTGACCCGCGAGGACGCGGGCTATCACAAGGGCCTCAAACCCCGGCAGCTCCAGATGATCGCGATCGGCGGGGCCATCGGCACCGGCCTGTTCCTGGGTGCCGGTGGTCGGCTCGCCTCGGCCGGCCCCGGCCTGTTCCTGGTGTACGCGGTGTGCGGCGTCTTCGTCTTCCTGATCCTGCGAGCGCTCGGCGAACTGGTGCTGCACCGGCCGTCGTCGGGTTCGTTCGTGTCCTACGCCCGGGAGTTCTACGGCGAGAAGGCCGCCTACGCCGTCGGCTGGCTGTACTTCCTGAACTGGGCGATGACCGCGATCGTCGACACCACCGCGATCGCCACCTACTTCCACTACTGGAAGGCGTTCAACGTCATCCCGCAGTGGTTGCTGGCGCTACTGGCCCTGGCCATCGTGCTCTCGGTGAACCTGATCTCGGTCAAGCTGTTCGGCGAGATGGAGTTCTGGGCCGCCCTGATCAAGGTGGTGGCCCTGATGGCCTTCCTGGTGGTGGGCACGATCTTCCTGGCCGGGCGCTACCAGGTGGACGGGCAGAGCACCGGGTTGAGCATTCTCGGACAGCACGGTGGGCTGTTCCCGACCGGCGCGCTACCCCTGCTCATCGTGACGTCGGGCGTGGTATTCGCCTATGCCGCAGTCGAACTCGTCGGCACCGCGGCCGGTGAGACCGAAAACCCGGAGAAGATAATGCCGCGGGCCATCAACTCGGTGGTGGCCCGCATCGCGATCTTCTACGTCGGGTCGGTGGTGCTGCTGGCCCTGCTGCTGCCCTACACCGCCTACGACAAGGCCGAAAGCCCGTTCGTCACGTTCTTCTCCAAGATCGGATTCGCCGGCGCCGGCGACATCATGAACGTCGTGGTGCTCACCGCCGCGTTCTCCAGCCTCAACGCCGGGCTGTACTCGACCGGCCGCATCCTGCGCTCGATGGCGATGAACGGTAGCGCCCCCAAATTCACCGCGCGGATGTCGAAGAGCGGTGTCCCCTACGGCGGGATCCTGCTCACCTGCGTGATCTGTCTGTTCGGGGTGTTTCTCAACGCATTTCAGCCCGGCGAGGCCTTCGAGATCGTGCTGAATATGGCCGCCCTGGGCATCATCGCGTCCTGGGGCACCATCGTGCTGTGCCAGCTGCGCCTGGTGAAGATGGCCGACGCCGGCATCATGCAACGACCCAGGTTCCGGATGCCGCTGACGCCCTACAGCGGCTACCTGACGCTGGTGTTCCTGTTCGCGGTGCTGGTGCTGATGGCCTTCGACGCGCCGATCGGCACCTGGACCATCGGCACCCTGGTGGTGCTCATCCCGGCCCTCGTCGGCGGCTGGTACCTGGTCCGCGGCCGCGTGATGGCGGCCGCGCAGGAACGGATGGGCTATACCGGCGAATTCCCGGTGGTGGCGAACCGTCCGGTGGATCCTGATCAGTAGGAGGTGCACCGATGACCCGCAACCGCTACGCCGCCCGCCCACCGCTGTACGGCATGGTGATGGTCTTCCTCGCCATGGCGATCGTCGCCGTCACCGCGTACTTCCACCTCGGCTGGTGGTCGATCATCGGCTACGCGATCGCCGCGGTGGTCGCCGTCGGCGGGTTCGCCCTGGCGTTCCGCGATCTCTCCTGAGGAGACCCGGCACATGGCCGTCGACGCCGCCACCCGAGTCGACGAGATCGCCCCGGACATCTACCGGCTGTCCACGTGGGTCCCCGACCTCACCGAGCACGGGTTCACGTTCAACCAGTTCCTGCTGACCGGCGACGAACCGTTCCTGTTCCACACCGGGATGCGTCACCTGTTCGGCTCGGTATCCGAGGCGATCAACCGGGTGCTGCCGGTCGAGACGTTGCGCTGGATCGCGTTCGGACATCTGGAGGCCGACGAGTGTGGCGCGATGAACCACTTCCTGGCGGCGGCGCCGAATGCCGAGGTGATCCACGGTCCGCTGGCGATCAGCCTGTCGCTGGCGGATATGTGCGACCGGCCGCCGGTCGTCGCACCCGACGGGATCCACGACATCGGCGGCCACCGGCTGCGGTTCATCGCCACCCCGCATGTGCCGCACAATTGGGAATCCGGGCTGTGGTTCGACGAGACCACCTCGACGCTGCTGGCCGGTGATCTGTTCACCCATGCCGGACGTTGCCCCGCCCTCACCCAATCCGATTGCGTGGCACCGGCGCTGGAGACCGAGCGACTGTTCCACGCGACCGGGCTGACGACGAATCTGGCGCCGACCCTGGCCGGGCTGGCCGACCTGAACCCCGCCACGCTGGCGATCATGCACGGTGCGTCCTACCACGGCGATGGCGCCGCACAGCTACGCGAGCTCTCCGATGGCTACCGTGCAATGTTCGGCGCGTCGTGAGCGGTGCCACCACGCCCGCTGCGTAGCCTTATCCACGATGAACGTGCGGCCGCTGCTGGGCTGCCTGCTCGCCGCGGGCGCCGCGCTGGTCGGCTGCCAGTCCAGCATCGAGGGGTCTCCCGTGACCAGCCCCCGGTCCCCGACCGAGCCGGACTTCCCGACCGCCCGTCCGCCCCGCTCGAGTCCGGCTCCATCGCCCAGCAGCACCGTGGCGGCGCCACCGAGCGCGAAACCGCCTGGCGGGGTCACCCCGCTGGAACCGGAGAACGGATACGTCTTCATTCAGACGAAGTCGGGCAGGACCCGGTGCCAACTCGATACCCACGCCGTGGGGTGTGAATCCGAATTCGCCAACGCCCCCGATATCGACGGCTCACCGGCCAACGGGGTCAACGTCAGCGCCGACGGCCGAATGCGTTGGGTGCTGGGCAATCTCGGTGCCATTCCGGCCGTCACCCTGGACTACCGGCGCTACAGCGCGCTGGGCTGGACGATCGATGCGAGCAGCGACGGCACCCGGTTCACCAACGACGACACCGGACACGGGATGACCGTCGCGGTCGAAGGGGTCCAGGTCTTCTAGAGTTGGTGGCATGACGACCAGCGAGGAGCCGGAGGCGGATCGCGCATGACGGCCAGCGAGGAGCCGGAGGCGGATCGCGCATGACCATTGCCCGGCGGGAACGTGCCGCCCTCGTCGAGACGATGCGGGCCACCGGCCCCGATGCACCCACCCTCTGCGAGGGATGGACCACCCGCGATCTCGCCGCCCATCTGGTGGTCCGCGAACGCAGGCTGGACGCCGCGCCCGGCATCCTGCTGCCGCAGTTGGCCGGCTACACCGAGAAGGTGCAGCGGCAGGTCACCGACTCCACCGACTGGACCACGCTGATCGAGCGCATCGCGGGCGGACCTCCGCTGCTCTCGCCGTTCAAACTGCTGGATCCGCTGGTCAACGTCGCCGAGATGTTCATTCACCACGAGGATGTGCGCCGAGCCCAGCCCGAGTGGCAGCCACGGGTTCTCGACGACGCGACCGTGCGCGCGCTGGCGCGCCAGGTCGCCACCATGGCGCGGATGACGCTGGGGAAATCTCCCGCCCGGGTGACGTTGGCCACCCCGGACGGCAAGACCCTGGCCACCCTGGGAAGCGGCCCCGCCGTGACGGTCACCGGGGAGCCGGGCGAACTGTTGATGTTCGCCGCGGGCCGCGAGCCGGCCCGGCTGGCGTTCACCGGGGGCGACGACGCCGTCGCCGCACTGCGCGCGGCGCGGCGCGGACTCTAGCGATCTAGGGTGGGGTACGTGGATTTCCGTGTGTTCGTCGAACCCCAGCAAGGTGCCAGTTACTCCGATCAGCTCGCGGTCGCCAGGACCGCAGAGGAGCTGGCCTTCTCCGCGTTCTTCCGGTCCGATCACTATCTGGCGATGAGCGGTGACGGTCTGCCGGGCCCGACGGACTCATGGATCACGCTGGCCGGCATCGCCCGCGAGACGACGGCGATCCGGCTCGGCACGATGGTCACCTCGGCCACCTTCCGGCACCCGGGCCCGCTGGCCATCTCGGTGGCCCAGGTCGACGAGATGAGCGGTGGCCGTGTGGAACTGGGCTTGGGCGCCGGCTGGTTCGAGGCCGAGCACCTGGCCTACGCGATCCCCTTCCCGTCGCTGGGTGAACGTTTCGACCGGCTCACCGAGCAGTTGCGGATCCTCACCGGGCTGTGGAGCACCCCGGTCGGCGAGACCTTCGACCATGCCGGCGCGCACTACACCGTCGCCGACTCACCCGGGCTGCCCAAGCCCGCGCAGACGCCGCACCCGCCGATCATCATCGGCGGGCAGGGCGCCAAGCGGACTCCCGCCCTTGCCGCGGAGTTCGCCGCCGAGTTCAATGTTCCGTTCGTCCCACTCGACGCGCTCAGGACGCAGTTCGACCGGGTGGCCGCCGCGGTGGCCGGGGCGGGCAGGCCCGCCGATTCGATGACCTACTCGGCGGCGTTCGTGCTGTGCGCGGGGCGCGACGACGCCGAGATCGCCAAACGGGCCGCCGCCATCGACCGCGAGGTCGACGAGTTGCGCGGCAACTCCCCGCTGGTCGGGACGCCCGCCGAGATCGTCGACAAGCTGGCCCCGTTCCTCGAGGCCGGTGTGCAGCGGGTTTACCTGCAGATGCTCGATATGGCCGATCTGGACCATCTGGAACTGTTCTCCTCCGAGGTCATCGGACAGCTGAGCTGACGGTGCCGTATCCGCTCCTCACGTCCGCCCCGGCCCGCCGTCACCACCGGCGTTAGTATCGGTGCCCGTGACCGGTGACAACGATGACCATGGGCCGACCGATCAGCCGCCCTGGCATCATTCGACACCGGCAGTCGTCGGGGCCAGCGTGGTCGCCCTCGCGGCGATCGCCCTACTGGTGTGGGCGGTGGTCGCACTGACCAGTTCGGCCGACAAACCCGAGCAGGCGCCGATCGAGTTCGTACCGCCGACATACGCGTCGACGACGTCGAAGACCTCGACGACCACCACGACGCCGACGATCACCAGCACCAGTCCCCCGGTCACCTCCGAGATCGGCCCCACCGACGCTCCCGGCCCGCCGATTCCGTCGTCGACCTCGGGGACGTCGGAGTCGTCGACCTCGGTTTCGAGGATCCCGCCGCACACCAGGACCGAATCCTCGGACGGCGAGGACGACGAGTCGTCGACGTCGACGACCAGGAACCGGCCACGGACCAACGTGACACGCACGCTGTATCCGGCACCCGGCAACTGACGGCGCCTACTATCGGGTCGCGTGGGGAACAACTACTCCGACGACTATTACGACGACGAGCCGACCCAGTACGCGGGCAGCTACGGGGATTACGGGACCGACCCTCAGTCGCCGGAGCCGCAGGCCCCCGAGCCGTGGTACCGCAAACCCGCGGCACTGCTCGGCCTCGGGGCGCTCGGCGCGGTGATCGCCGCGCTCGTCATCTACGCCCTGGTGCAGCTGTTCTCATCGGATTCCACGCCGACCACCACCACGACGACGAGCTCCACCACCAGCACAACCTCGTCGCAGGTGCAGACCTCGGCGTCGGTGGTACCGGCACCCACTCACACCGTCACCGAGACCGTCCCGCCGAGCCCCACCACCACGACGCAACCGCCGCCCACCACGACCACCACGGAACCGCCGACCACCACAACGACGACCGAACCGCCCACCACGACCACCGAGCCGCCCACCACGACCGACGACACCGGGACCATCACGATTCCGACCGAACCGCAGGGCTGAACGCGCGGCCGGTCAGCCGGGGTGTCGCCGGAAGTATCCGGCGACGAACGGCGCCATGGCGAGCACGATGAGCATCCGTACGATCTGGGTGGCCGCGACGAACGTGACATCCGAACCCGTGGACGCCGCGGTCCCCATCACCGCGTAGATACCGCCGGGTGTCGTGGCCAGATAGGCATCGAGCGGCGTCGCATCCGTGGTCACGGTCAGCACCCAGCCGAGACCCGCGCAGGCCACCAGGGTCACCACGATGGTCAGCAGCGCGGCCGGAACCATCCGGCCGATCGACTTCAGGCTGCCGACCGTGAATTTCAGCCCGACCTGCACACCGATCGCCAGATATCCCAGCCCGGCGATGATCGGCGGTACCTGAGCCTCCGAGAAGTACGGCACCAGGGTCAGCGGGGCCGCCACCAGCAACGGGCCCAGCAGGGCGGGCGAGGGCAGGCGCAGCACCTTGCCCACCGCCACCCCGCACCCCACCGCGATCGCGACGAACGGCAGGTCGATATGCCAGTCGCCGGGTGCTACCGACAACCCACCCGCCTGATCGGATGCGCCGAACAGCACCGTCACCACCACCGGCATGGTCAGCAGCACGATCAGCAGACGCAGGTACTGCAGCACCGCGATGACGCGGGCGTCGGCCCCGAGATCGTCGGCCATCGCGGTCAACCCGATCGCGCCGCCCGCGATCGACGAGAACGCCGCCGTCGCCCGGCTGGCACCGCGCCGGGTCAGCAGACTGCCGACCAGCACGCTGACCACGAGGGCGAAACACGAGATGCCGATCACGATCAGCCAGCGGGCACCCAGCCCGGCCAGGGTGTCCCATTCGATCGCCGAACCGACGATGACCCCGACCACGGCCTGGCCGGCCTGAAACCACACCCCGGGCAGTCGCAGCGGGGCCGATGGCCGGGCCAGCGCGTAGATCAGCGCCCCGAGCAGACCGCCGAACAGCAGCGGGGTCGGCAGGGCGATCAGGATGAAGCCGTAGGACACCGCGGCGACCACGGCGGCCAGCAGCAACCAGCGGCCCACCGCGGACACCACCGGCCGCGTCACCTGGCCGCTGCGAACAGCTCTGCCGTTCCCGGCATTTCGTCGAGCCGCCAGGCCGCCTGCCACAGCCGCACCGGATCCCGCAGGCGGTGGGCGAGCCCGGTCACCTTGTCCCGCAGCTGCTCGTCGGTCATCGGTGCCGAGGTGGAACCGGTGGCGTGGTCGACGGTGGCGTCGAGCTGTCTGCCGTCGGTCAGCGTTGCCGTCATCCGGCAGGAATCGGCGGGCAGCGTCGGATCAAGATGCACCGTGACCAGTTGCCGCACCCGGCGGATCTGGGGATCGAGCGCGCACTCCGTGCTGAACTCGGCTGGGCCACCGGCCCCGCGCACCAGTCCGACGGCAAAGCAGTGATACACCGAGAACTTGCTCCGCAAACCAGTTTCCGGTTCGACGACACCCATCACGTCGAGCACCCGCGGATGCACCTCAAGATCCACCGAATCCAGAAATTCCGGTGCTATCCCGTTCGCGCGCAGCCGATTTCCCGCGTCGATCACCGGATGGCTGACGATCCCGCAGCTGTACGGTTTGAGGGCGTTGGCCTCGACGAGCCACCGCACACCGAGGTCGTCCATCGGGGTCCAGTCGGCCTCGTCGGCCATCAGCGCGGCCATCCCACGCCGGCCCGCCAGCGGCTCCACCGGTCCGGTGAAACCCTGTTCGGCCAGCAGCGCCGCCTCGACGCCGGTCGCGGCGGCGCGGCCCACCTGGAACGACTTCGTCATGGAGCCGAGTTGCTCGGTATGCCCGGCGGCCTGGGTCGCCGCGATCGCGACGGCCGCCGAGGTGCGGGTGGCGTCGAGACCGAGGACCCGGGCGGCCGCGCACGCCGCTCCGACCGGGCCGGTGGTCGCCGTGACGTGCCAGCCGCGGTCGAAATGCGTTGGCCACAGGCAGTCGCCAAGCCGGCTCGACACTTCGACGCCGGCTACCACACCGGTCATCAAGGCCGCACCGTCGGCATCGGCAACCGCGGCGGCGGCCAGCGCCGCGGGCAGGATGGGTGCCCCCGGATGCAGGATGCAGGCCAGGTAGGTGTCGTCGAAATCCTCGACGTGTGCCGTCAATCCGTTCACCAGGGCCGCCCACGGCGGGGTCAGGGTCTCCTGGCGGCCGAGCACCTGCGCAGGTCCGTGCTGACCGAGGTCGGCCGCGGCGGCCATCACCGCGCCGGCCGCGGGATCGTGCGCCGCGCCCACCGACAACCCGATCACGTTGGCGGCGGTCCGGCGCGCCGCGGCGCGGGCGGGGTCCGGGATGTCCACCCAATTCAGTCCGGCGACAAACGAACTGATTCTGGCGGTGACGCCCTGGCTCATGCCGGCACACCCTTCCGGTCAGCGGTCTCGGCGGTGAGTCCGGAGAACCAGGCCCGCGCATCGGGTGCCGCCGTCACCGCCCGCACCGACTCGACGATCTCCTCGCCGCGGCCCGGCAGGCTTCGTTCCACCAGCGCGATGACCTTGCGGTCGAGTTGCGCGTCGGACAGCGGCGCCTGCAGGCTGCCGCGGGCGTTCGCCACGGTGTGGCTCTCGCCGCCCCCGCCCACCAGGGTCACCGCGACTTGTGCTGCCGCCCTTGCCATATCGGGGTCAGGATGGAGCCGTACCCGCGATCTCATCGCGACCAGCCGCGCCGAGCGGACCCACGCATCCTCATAGGAACCGAGGTCGACGACGCCGTCGAGCACGCCGCAGGCGACCCCGTGCACGGTGGAGAACCGTGCCGCCAAACCGTCGTCGGGGTCGGGGTTTCCGGTCAGTTCGACCACCAGCGGGTGGCAGCGCACGTCCACCCGTTCGATGTCACGGCCGCTCACGTTCTCGTGCAAGGCTTCCGCGGCCTCGATCGCGGGGTGGCTGACGATGCCGCACGGATAAGGTTTGTAGGTGTTGTCGAGCAGTTCCCAGCGATCGCCCCAGCCGTCGAACAGCCCGGCCACGTCCAGCTGCGGTGCCAGCACGGCGAAGTAGCCGCGGGGGCCGCCCCAGGCGGTGGGGGATGCGGTCAGCCCGCGTGCTGCCACCGTGGCCGCGACCAGACCGTTGGCCGCGGCCTTGCCCGGGTGCAGCGGCTTGTTCATCGTCCCGAACCCCTCACGGTGCCCGAGCGTCATGCTGGACGCGATACCGAGTGCCCGGCCGGTGGTTTCGGCATCCAGTCCGAGCAGGACGGCCGCGGCCGCGGCCGCACCGAGCGGTCCGACCGTACCGGTGATGTGCCACCCGGCGTCGTAGTGCGACGGTGACATCGCGACCGCGGCCCGCAGCTGCAGTTCGGCACCGACCGCGAACGCCCGCAGCAGATCGTCCCCGGTCCGGTCCCGCGGCCAGCCGGCCCCCAGCACCGCGCCGAGCGTGGCCGCCCCCGGATGCACGACCGTGGCCAGGTGGGTGTCGTCGAAATCGTCGAGATGGGCCGCGAATCCGGTGAGAAGCGCCGCCGACGGCGGATCGAAGGTATCGGCCCGGCCCGGCACCGGCACCGCACCGGGCGCCCCGGACCGGCGCACCCCGGCCGCGAGAATGTCGGTTTCGGCGGCGGTCGCCGCGCCGATCGCGGTGCCGACCACATTGAGCAGGCCGCGGACCGCCTCGGCCCGCACCGGGCCCTGCACCCGATCGGCCGCGGCCAGGGCCAGGCCGGCCAGTTCGGTCAGATCGATCATGAGGCGTCCCGGTCGGGTACCGAGCTCTCCAACAGGCTGGCGATATCGTCCCAGCCGGCGGACAGCACGGCGTCGGCCCGGTCACCGACGCAATCGCGCACCTTCTGCGCCAGCTCGGCCCTGGTGACCGGCCGCCCCGGGGCGCCTGGGGGAATATCGATCTCACCCGAGCGGGTTCGGCCGTCGGTGGTGCTCAGCTCAACCCGGACGACGTCCTCGAGCAGGCCGTTGCCGCCCGGCGCCAGGTGGATCGTGACCTCGCGGGTCAACCGGGCCACATCGGGCCGGTGCACCGATTCGTCGGAGAAACTGTCGAATCCGGCGAATCCGTCGATCACCCCGACCGCCAGCGCATGCTCGAGGCAGAACTTGGCCTCCAGCCCGGAGGTGGGCCGGTGGTGCACCAGGGGCTGTACCGCCGATTCGGTCAGCCACACGTCGATCCGGTCGACGTCGGCGGCGTCCACCCCGCGGGCCAGTTCCGCGGCGCAGGCGATCGGCCGCTGCAGGGCGTAGCAGCACGGATAGACCTTGACCGCGAGCCCGCCGGGCACCATCTCCGCCGAGTCCAGGGCCAGCTCGAACGGGGGCTCGGACACCAGCCCCAGCCACGCGTCGAGCACCCGGAGGTCGGCCGAGGCCCCACCGGCGGCCAGCTGCGCGGCCCTGATGCCTGCGTCGACCGCAAGCCCCACCTGAATGGCCTTGCCGTCACTGCCGAATGCGCGTTGCACTCCCCCGGCACTCGACACCGCGAGGGCGATCGCCGCGGCCGTGCGTTCGGCGTCGAGTCCCAACGCGGCCGCGGTGACCGCCGCGGCGGCCATCGGGGCCGTCGTCGACGTCGCGTGCCAGCCCCGGGAATAGTGCTTCCAGCCCAGTGCCGCCCCGAGCCGGGCCATCACACCGGCCCCGATCAGATAGGCCCGCGCATCGCCGCCGGTGGCCGCGGCGGCGGGCACACACACCGTGCTGATGTGGGTGGTGGAGGGCAGGTGCAGATCGTCGTAGTCGAGGACATGGGCCTGCGCGGCCCACCGGGCCCCGTCGGGTAGCCCGGCCACCAGGGCGGTCAACGGGTGCCCGCCCCCGGCCATGCCGACCGCGACGGTGTCGATCAGGGCGGTCTTGGCCAGGTCGAGGTCGGCGCGGTCCGGCACGGCGTCGACCGCCCACCGGGCCAGTCCCATCGCGGCGCCGCGCAGCTCCGCGGGCATCTCGATCGTCATCGACCGGCCTCCACCGGAATTCCGGCGCCGAGCATCGCGGTGACGGTGGTGATGTCGGGGCAGGTCTCCAACGACCACAGCGTGTCGATCAGCTCGCCGGTGGCGGCCCGGCCGAGGACCGGCTCGATCAGGTCGACCGCCTTGGCGTTCACCTCGTCGTCGGTCATCGGGTCGTCCACGGTGCCGCGCACCGCCCCGACGTAGCGCTGCCGTTCACCACCGTCGTCGAGAGTCACGGTGACGTCGGCGGTGCGGACCCCGGCCTTGTCGGGGTCGGGGATCAGCTCGGTTCGCGCCCGCAACGCGGCGATCACCGGATCGGTCATCCGGTCGTCGTCGTGTGCCATCGCGAAGGTGAACGCCCGGTCCACCAGGGTGCCCGCGACCAGGTACTGGCAGTTGATATCGGGCATCGAGCGGTCGTCGACGACGCGGCACAGATCGTGCGGCAACACGATTCGGATGCGGCTCACCCGGTTCGGGTCGATCGGCTCCTCGGTGACGAGTTCGAGCACGGCCTGCACGGCCGCCTGCGCGGGCGAGCCGACCGCGAACTTCTTGATGTTGGTGTGCATGATCTCGTAGCGGTCGCCGAGGCCGTCGGCGAGCTCATCACGCCGGACGTCGTCGGACAGCGCGTCCAGAAAGTTGGGCACCCCGCTGAACACGTCGTCGACCCCGTCGCAGCCCGAGGCGACCATGGCCGCGGCCCGCACCCCGTTGGACGCGGGCATACCGGCGAACACGAAGGCCTTCTCGACGTGGTTGGGGTCGCGCACCCAGCTGGTCACGCCGGAGGCGCTCTGCGCGGCATACGACAACGCCTGCCGCACCTGCTGCTCACCCAGCCCGTACAGGCTGGCGGCCGCCGCGGCGGCACCGAACAGCCCGCAGAAGGCGTGCGTGCTGCGCCCGCTGGAGTCGGTGTTGAGCGCAGGCTTCCCCAGGCTGAGGACCACCCTGGGGCCGGCGTCGTAACCCGCTGCGACGGCCCGCAATACCCGCTCCCCGCTGCTGCGCCGCACATCGCCGACGGCCAGTGCGGCCGGCACCACCGCACAACCCGGGTGGCTGATGGAACGCGCATGCGAATCGTCGGTCTCGTCCGCGTGGGCCGACATGCCGTTGGCCAGCGCGGCCTCCACCGGTGTGGCGCGCAGACCGCCGATCAGCACGCTGGGCCCGTCGGCCGCACCCGACACATACGCCAGGCCGCGTTCCCCGGGAGGTAACTGGGCGCCCGACACCATGGCCGCGATCGTGTCGATGACATGGTGTTTGGTCTTGTGGACTACCTCGGGGGGCAGCGGGGCCGCCGCGGCCGCACTCAGGTATTCGGCCAGTCGGCGGGTCTGGGCGCTGATCTCGCCAGCCATGTCGGTCCTTTCAGAGAAGTGGTGTGGTGGGGCAGGTCCGGCTCGTCACATATAGGAGCCGCCGTTCACCGAGATGACCTGGCCGGTCACGTATCCCGCGTCCGGGCCGCACAGATAGGAGACGGCGCCGGCCACATCGGCCACGGTGCCGATCCGGCCGACCGGATTGCCGTCGGCGGCCAGTTGCCGGTAGTGCTCGGCGGCGACGCCCGCGTCGCCGAGGCCGGCCCGACGTTCCGTGTCGATGAGCCCCGGCGATACGGCATTGACGGTGACGCCGGAGCCGCCGGCCTCGTGGGCACACGCCTTGGTCAGGCCGATGAGCCCGGATTTGGCCGCCACCACCGGGGTTCGGCCCGCGGCCCCGGACTGCCCGGACATCCCCGCGATGTTGACGATCCGGCCCCAGCCGCGTTCCCGCATCCCGGGCAGCACGGCCCTGGTGGTCAGGAAGGCGCCGGTGAGCACGGTCCCCAATACCGCATTCCAGTCCTGCACGCTCATCGTCCCGATCGGACCGTGCGCCCGGATTCCGGCGTTGTTGATCACGGCATCGACCGCACCCCAGGCATTCTCGACGTCGTCGACCAGCCGCCGGACGTCGTCCTCGACCCCGACGTCACCGACGAAGCACCGGGTGGCACCCGCGGGCCCGGACTCGGCCAGCGCGGTCGCCGCCCCGGCGAGGGCGTCCCCGTCGCGACCGGTCAGGCAGACGTTCCAGCCGTCGTCGAGGAGACGCCGGGCGATCGCCAGTCCGATGTTGCGGCTGGCGCCCGTTACTATTGCGGCCCGCACCGGGCCTCCTTTCTAGGTGGGTTGATCGACCGGTTCGGCGGCGACGGCGGTGCGGTCCTTGCGGCGCTGACGCACCCCGCTGAGCGCCATGGCGGCGAGCGCGGCGATCAGCAGGACCCACAGGATGTTCACCATGATCGAGCCGAAAAAGTAGCCCGGCCCGTCGGCCAACTCCAGGCTGCGTTGCAGGTACTCCTCGGCCAGCGGACCGAGGATGATGCCGAGAATCAGCGGGATCACCGGATAGTCGTTGAGCCGCAGCAGAAGTCCGATCACACCGAAGAACAGGGCCAGGCCGACGTCGAAGATCGAGTTGCGGATCGCATACACACCGACCATCGACATGAACAACACGGTCGGCACCAGGAAGTACAGCGGCACCTTGGTGACCGAGGCCAGCGGCCCGGCCAGCAGCACACCGAGCGGCAGGATCATGATGCTGGCCACGATGAGGGCCAGCGCCACCGCGTACACCTCGGCGTTGTTGGTCTGCAGCACCCGCGGTCCCGGCTGAATGCCCTGCAGGTAGAACGCGGCGAGGACGACGGCCATCGTGGCACTCCCCGGGATGCCGAGGGTGAAGGTGGGGATCAGGCTCGAGGCGGCCACCGCGTTGTCGCAGGCCTCGGACGCGATGATGCCCTTGTGGCTGCCCTTTCCGAACTCCTCGGGGTGCGGGGAGCGGCGCTTCTCGAACGAGTAACTGATGAAGTTGGCCACCGCAGCGCCGAGTCCGGGGATGATGCCGAGGATGATGCCGACACCGGTCGACCGGGCCACCGCACCGGGCTGTCTGAGGGTCGCGGTGACTCCGTCGATCGCGTCACGGGTCTCCTTGCGCAACCCGCCGGGCCGGACCGTCTGCTCCTGCTGGCGCTTCTGCATGACCGTGGAGCCCACCAGCATCAGCATCTCGCTGATGGCGAAGACGCCGATCAGCGCCGCCAGGAACTGGATACCGTCGTAGAGCTGCAGTTCGCCGAAGGTGTAACGGGTTTCGGCCGTGCCGGGGCTGACGCCGACGACCGCGAACATCAGTCCGAGCAGTCCCACCATCAGGCCCTTGCGGGCCGAACCGCCCATCAACGACGACGCCACCACCAGTCCGAGCACGATGATCGCGAACATCTCGCGGGCGCCGAATTTCAGCGACAGCGTCCCCAGCGGCTGCAGCAGGAACAGCACGAAGAAGCCGCTGATCACCCCTCCGAGCACCGAGGCCATCCTGGCGATCCCGATGGCCAGCCCGGCCTGTCCCTTCTTGGCCAGCGGATAACCGTCGAGAGCGGTGACCGCCGAGCCGGCCTCACCGGGGACGTTGAACAGGATCGCGGGTACGGCGCCGCCGAATTGTGCTCCGGCGTAGATACTCACGATCAGCACCAGCGAGTTCTCCAGCGGCAGCGTGATCGCGAACGGCAGCAGCAGTGCCGCGGTGTTGGATGTGCTCAGGCCGGGCAGCACCCCGACGATGAATCCGACGGATACGCCGATCACGAGCCACATCAGCGGTGCCGGCTGCAGCAGCAGCCCCAGGCCTGCGGTGATGTTGTCCAGCATCAGAATCCCCTGGCGAGTGGCAGCGGGACCCCGATCAGCACCGAGAACAGCAGATAGCCGACGCCGATCAGGAGAAGCGGATAACCGATGAGCACCAGCGGCTTTCGGACACCCATGATCCACAGCCCGCCCAGGATCAGCAGGCCGGCCGCCGGGTAGAAGCCGATCGGTTTGACCAGCCACACCGTGACCGCGATCAGTGCGGCGAAGCCGACCACCCGCCATGCCACGAGCCGGCCGTATTCACCGTCGGTGCCGTCGTTTTCGGCCCGGCCGCGCAGATCGGCGATCACGTTGAACAGGCCGGTGAGGATCAGCAGCGTGGCCAGCACCCGCGGGTAGGCCCGGTCGGCGGGGTTGAGGTCGACCGACATCATCCAGGCCAACGCCCCGATCACGGTCGCGATCGCGCCGGGGGTCACGACCAGGATGCCCCGCGCCAGGGCGCCCTGGCCGGGCTGGGCCTGCGCCACCGTGTCGCAGGCGGGGTCAGCCGGCGAAGGCATTGGGGTTGGCCTGGAGTAACTGCTCGATCTCGGTCTGGGATTGCTGCGCAAGGGCTTCCAGTTCATCGGGGGTCAGATAGGAGACCTTCGAGTCCTCCCCGAGTTTCTTCAGCGTGCTCAGGTACTCCTCGTCCTCCAACGACGTCTTGAGTCCGTCGACGAGCGCCTGATAGCGCTCGGGGTTCTTGTCCCGGCACTCGGCCGAGGCGAACAGCACGTAGTTCGACGCGTTGGCCGGGAGGTTGACGCCGAGCGCCTCGTTGATCGGTGGCGCGTTGTCGGTGACCTCGGGCCATTTGTTCTCGGGCTGGCTGACCGCGAGCACCCGCGAATCGTCGGCGATCGCCAGGCTGTTGAAGACACCGGCGTGGGTGGCGTCCACCTCGCCGCTGACCAGCGCGGTACGGGAGGGCCCGCCGCCGTCGTAGCCGATGATGTTGAGGTCGATGCCGAGGTCACGTTCCATCTGCAGCAGCGCGATGTAGTTGTTGCTCTGCAGGTCGGAGACGCTCACCTTGATCTGTCCGGGCCGCGCCTTAGCGTCGTCGACGAACTCCTTGATGTTCTTCCACGGGGCGTCGTTGCGGACCCGGATCACGCCCGGCTCGATGCTGATGCCGCCGATCGGGGCGAAACCGCTCAGGTCGTAGTCCACATCCTGGGTCATGTAGGAGAACATCAGGTGCGGAACTCCGTGCGTCACGATGCTCGTGCAGTCGGCGCCGTTGGTCAGCATCGTCTGGGCGCCGATCGCGTAACCGCCGCCCTCCAGGTTCTCGACCGTCGCGGTGGCCCCCAATGTCTTGGTGAAGGCCGGCTCGAGCTGGCGGGTCGTGGTGTCGAAACCGCCGCCGGGCGCGCTGGACACGATCCAGCGCAGCTGCGTTCCCGCGAAGTCGGTGCCTTGGGAGTCCGACGCACATCCCGAGAGGCCGAGCGCGACCGTCGCGGCGGCGACCAACAACGTACGAGTGGTGTGACGTGTCATGGCTTATCCGATCGTCTGTGATCTGTGCCATGCCAGCATATGGCCGTACATTTTGAAGTCAAGACCTTGGCGGATTTTCCCTGCCAAATGAACACCGCAGTTCAGAGTGATAAATCGCGGCGCGACGGGACCACATCAGGACGGAAAAAGATGCGGCCATATGGCGCGCATGACCTGGCGGTCGCTCGGTCCGCGACCACGAATGACGACCACGCATCCCGACTGTCGGGAAGGAGATTCGTCTAGCGGGAAGGCTATTCTCGGCCGCGGCGGTGTGTCAACCGTCACCAGCCGGGTTGCGCGACCCCGGTGGCGTGAATCCCAGGCCGGCCGAGATATCGGCGGCGGCCTGCACGATGGTCGGCAACGCCCGGTACATCCAGTCCTCGGTCACCCGGATCGCCGGACCGGTGACACTCATCGCGGCCACCACGGTCCCGGTGTAGTCCCACAGCGGAACGGCGATCGACCGGATGCCCGCCACCCGTTCCTCGAACGAGAACGTGTAGCCCTTCTGCCGCACCAGATCGATCTGACGGACGAGTTCATCGTGATCGACGACCGTGCTCGACGTGATGGATTCGAACGGCCCGGCCAGAACCGCGGCGATGGTGTGCTCGTCGGCGTAGGCCAACAGCACCCGGCTCGGTGCCCCCTGGTACAGCGGAATCGACTGGCCCCATTCGGTATAGGTCCGTCGCAGCGGCTGAGTGCTCTCCACCTGATCGATGACGAAACGTCCGCCGCCCTTGACCACATGCAGGCCGACGGTCTCCCCGGTGGCATCGCGAAGCCGCGTCATCACCGGGCGGGCGACCGCGGTCAGGTTCCCGGTGTCGCGCGCCGCGGCCGCGAGCTTGAGGATTCGCGGCCCCAGCGCGTAGTTCGACCCGACCTTCGTCACCAGACCGTGCACACACAACGAGGCCAGGACCCGGTGCGCGGTGCTGGTGCTCAACCCGGTCGCCCTGGCGATATCGCTGACCCCCAGGCGCAGCTCACCGTGGGTGAACACGTCGAGAACCGCGATGGCACGGTCGACGGCCGCGATCCCGCTCTGCGGTGCGAACGTGGTGTCGCCCGCGTCGTCGTGGGCTGGCGGCATCGCGAATCCCCCTGCTCAACTGCGCGTTCGGCGCAGGCTGGA
Source organism: Mycobacterium sp. NPDC003449 (assembly GCF_053588415.1). Lineage (NCBI taxonomy): Bacteria > Bacillati > Actinomycetota > Actinomycetes > Mycobacteriales > Mycobacteriaceae > Mycobacterium > Mycobacterium sp. NPDC003449. The sequence continues at coordinate 18,608 of NZ_JBSFPX010000031.1, read as the reverse complement.
ACGGTAGCTGTACTGCGACGTGACGAACCGGGACACCGCCAACTCGACCGCTTCACCCGACATCGTCCGATACATCCGGTCGATCCGCAGCATCGGCTCCCCCGGCTCGCATTCGGTGGCGGCCGCGACCCGCACATCCGCGACCCCCACCGTGATGGTCTGATCGGCGCCGCCGATCGGATCCGGCAGCACCGGGTCGAGCAACCCGATGATGGTGCGCGCACTGCGCGCGCCCGGCTGCACCTCGGGGGCGTCGGCGATCAACGCACCTACCGCGGGGGGCAGGTACACGTCCGTCACGCAGAACGGCACCCCTTGATGGAGCCGGCGAAACGACACCGTCGTCACGGCATCGCTGGACAATCCGAGCCGGCCGGCCGCTTCGATGTCGATCCTCCGGCCCAGCGGCGCCAGCACCTCCATCTCGGTGTCGACCGACAGACTCATCAGATCCTCGACCGTGCCGAACCGGCGCAGATACTGCGAACCACCACTGGCCGCAAACGTCCCCCGCCCGGGGGTGCGGGTCACCAGGCCGTCGGCGACCAGCTCCTGATAGGCGCGCCGGACGGTCTGGCGGCTCACCCCGTGCTGCTCGGCCAATTCGGCCTCGGTCGGCAGCCGCAGCTCGTCGTCGGCCGAACGCAGCACGGTCAGCCGCAACGCCTCGGCGATGCGCTGATAGGCCGGTCTTGCGCCGGATTCAGCCGTCATCGGTCGAGAGACCTCCCCTTGCCTCGAGCAGATGCGATATGTACGCAATTCCTGCACCAAATGTCAATCTACGTGAGCGCGCGCCCGATGCGGCTCGAGAACGGCCACAGCCAGCGCACACCCGCCAGGGCCCGGCCGCAGAACCCGTGCCCGCGGTGAGCTCGAGGCGACTGCCGGGCTGGTTTGTACACACATTTGGCCGGCGCCGCGGGGGATCCGCCTGCCAGAACGGGCAAGAAAATTGTCTATATTTGATGCGTGAAGGCTCCGGACGCAGCACGGGCGACGGCGAACCGTAAACGCGCACCGATTCTTCGTCTCAGCGATGTCGCCGCCGAGCATGTCCGCGAACTGATCGTGTCCGGCCAGCTTCGGGCCGGCGAGTTCATCCGGCCCGAGACGGTCGCCGACGAGCTGGGCATCAGTGCCACCCCGGCCCGCGAGGGCCTGCTCCTACTGCAGACCGAGGGGTTTCTCACCATCGAGCCGCGGCGCGGATTCTCGGTCACCGCGTTGTCCAGCGACGACATCCGCGATGTCTATGAGGCCCAGGCGTTGCTCGGCGGTGAGCTCACCGCACGCGCGGCCCGAGTCATCAGCGCCCAGTTGGTCGACGAGCTCGAACGCATCCAGGCCGAACTCGAACAGGCCGCGGCCGCACAGGATTACGAGGCCGTCGAACGCCTCAATCACCGCTTCCACGAGACGATCTACCGGCTGGCCGGGTCCCGCAAGATCCGGTGGCTGATCAAGACCACCCTCCCCTACGCTCCGCGCAAGTTCTTCGCCGCGGTGGAGGGGTGGCCGGAGGCGTCGGCACAGGACCACCGCGCCATCATCCAGCAGCTGCGGGCCGGCGACGACGAAGCCGCCAGGACCGCGATGGCCCACCACATCCGCAGGGCGGGTGAGCTTCTCGCCGAGCACCTGGCCGCGAGCGGCACCCTGGGCTGACCGGCCGCGACAAGAGGTGGATCCGGTGCGCGTTGGCGGTCACCGCGCTGAATCGGAACGGTAGGTCTCCGATTCGGCTGCGTGGTAACCGAGTTCGGCCAGGATCGCGGCGGTGTGGGCGCCGAGCGCGGGCACCGGGTCCATCCGCGCCTCGGTGCCCAGATCGATCGGTGGCAGCAGGGCGTCGACCGGGCCGTGTTCGGTCTGCACCGTGCGCCAGCGGTCGCGGGCGGCCAGGACCGGGTGGGCGAGAAACTCCTCGACCGTGTTGACCCCGGCGAACGCGATCCTGGCGGTGCTCAGCCGGTCCTCGAGTTCGGTACTGGTCAAGGCGGCGAAGGCTTCGGTGATCGTCGCGTTCACCTCGGCCCGATGAGCGACCCGCAGGGTGCCGGAGGCGAACCGCGGATCCTCCGCGACGTCGGGTCGGCCGAGCACGACGGTGCAGAACCGTGACCATTCCGGCTCGTTCTGGATGGCGATCAGGATGGTGTGCCCGTCACCGGCGTCGAACGGGCCGTAGGGGGCGATGGTGGCGTGCTGGGCACCGAACCGGCCCGGCTGGCGGCCGGCTCCCGCGGTGAAATAGGCCGGCTGGCCCACCCATTCGGCCAGCGCCTCGAACAGCGAGACCTCGATCGTGGCGCCTTCGCCGGTGACGGCGCGCCGGTACAGCGCGGCCATCGTGCCGCTGAACGCGTACATGCCCGCGGCGATGTCGGCGATCGACACCCCGACCTTGGCGACCTCGTCGGGGGTACCGGTCAGCGAGACCAGCCCGGTCTCGCACTGCACCAGCAGGTCATAGGCTTTGCGTTCGGCCCACGGACCGGTGCTGCCCCATCCGGTGACCGATACGACGATCTTGCGCGGATCGCGGGCTCGCAGCGCATCGGCCGACAATCCCAGCCGCTCGGCCGCGCCAGGGCCCAGGTTCTGCACGACGACATCGGCCCGGTCGGCGAGATCGTGCAGAACCTGGTATCCCCGTTCGGATTTGACGTCGATCGCGATCGACTCCTTGGATCGGTTGAGCCAGACGAAGTAGCTCGACTGCCCGTTGACGGAATCGTCGTACTGGCGGGCGAAATCCCCGGAGCCCACCCGTTCCACCTTGATCACCCGCGCGCCCAGATCGGCGAGCTGACGGGTCGCGAACGGTGCCGCGACGGCGTGCTCGAGCGACAGCACGGTGATATCCCGCAGCGGCAGATCGTCTTTCGGATGCATCGGGCCGGCGTTCGTCACTGATCCAGTCCGCCCCTCTTGACCAATTGCTTTGCGATCACGCCGCGCTGGATCTCGTTGGTGCCCTCACCGACGATCATCAGCGGGGCGTCGCGGAAGTAGCGTTCGACGTCGTACTCGGTGGAGTAGCCGTAGCCGCCGTGGACCCGCACCGCGTCGAGCGCGATCTCCATCGCGGCCTCCGAGGCGAACAACTTGGCCATGCCCGCCTCCATATCGCAACGGGCACCGGAGTCGAATTTCGCGGCGGCACTGAGCAGAAGGGCCCGCGCGGCGGACAGCTTGGTGCCCATATCGGCCAGCAGGTTGCCCACCGACTGGTGCTGCCAGATCGGCTTGCCGAAACTCTCCCGCTCCTGGGCGTAGCGCAGCGCATCCTCGAACGCCGCGCGGCCCACCCCGGTCGCCCGGGCGGCCACCTGGAGCCTGCCGACTTCCAGCCCCTTCATCATCTGGGCGAAACCGCTGCCCTCGGCCTCGCCAAGCAGTGCACCCGCGGGCACCCGGCAGTCGGTGAAGTTGAGCTCACAGCTCTCCACGCCCTTGTAGCCGAGTTTGGGCAGGTCCTTGGAGACGGTGAACCCGGGCAGCTTCTCGACCAGCAGGATGGACACGCCCCGGTGCGCGGGCTCGGCGGCCGGATCGGTTTTGCACAGCAGCGCGACCAGTCCGGCGCGGCGGGCATTGGTGATCCAGGTCTTGCTGCCGTTGATCACGTACTCGTCGCCGTCCCGGCGGGCGGTGGTGCGCATCGCCTGCAGGTCCGATCCGCCGCCCGGTTCGGTCAGCGCCATCGTGGTGCGCAGTTCACCGGTCGCCATCCGGGGCAGGTAGTGCTGCTTCTGCTCCTCGGTGCCGAACATCATGATCAGCTTGGACACCACGGTGTGGCCCCCCATGGCCCCCGCCAGGCTCATCCAACCCCGGGCGAGTTCCTCGGTGACCGTGACGTAGCAGGGCATGGACACCTGCCCGAAGCCGTACGGCTCGGGTATCGCCAGGCCGAAGATGCCGATCTCTTTCATCGTGTCGATGAGGTCCTCGGGATAGGTGTTGGCGTGCTCGAGGTCGCGCACCACCGGTTTCACCTGCTTCTCGACGAACTCGCGGACCGTGCCGACCAGGTGTGCCTCTTCCTCCGACAGCGTCATTCCGTCACCTCCATTCTCCATAGAAAATATTCTATGGAGATAAACCCGGGCGTGACAAGGTCTCGGTGCGGGCGGGCGGTGAGCCCGGACTACCGGGGCGGTCGCGGGCGGCTTATTCGGCCGGCACGACCCCCGTCGGCTCGACGACGGTCGGCTCGACCACGGTCGGCTCGGCCGGCGCCGGCTCAGGCTCAGGCTCGGTCGACGGTTCCGGCGCCTGGGTGGGCTCGGGTGTCTGGGTCGGTTCCGGCGTGGGCTCCGGTGTGTGGGTCGGTTCCGGCGTGGGCTCCGGCGCCTGGGTCGGCTCCGGCGTCGCGGTCGGTTCCGGGTTGGTCTGCGTGGGTTCGGGGTCGTGCGTCGGCGGCACGAAGGTGGGGATCGGCAACCGCGGGATGGGCAGCTGCGGCACCGGGAACTGCGGCACCGGGAACTGTGACACCGGCAGCTGCGGGGGCGGTGCCGCAGGCGGAGCCGGTTTCGGCGCGGCCCGCGGCGCCGGACGGGGCGCCACCCGCGGGGCCGGGGCGACCTGCTTACGCTGCACGACCCGGGGAGCCGCGGCCGCGCGGGGCGCGGCAGCCGGTGCGGGTGCCGGCGCCCGCCCCTCGGGGTCACGCACCACGACGGTCCGCGTCGGCGGGGCCGGCATCGACTGTGCGAGCGGAGACTCGGCCGGAACCGTCTGTGGGACAGCCGCTTTCCCCGGCGCCGCATCGAGCCGATCCGCCCGCGCCGAGAGCACCATGCCCACCGTGCCGACCAGGGCGAGGAACACCGCCGCGTAGAGCACCACGCCCCCGCGCCGGTACCACGGCGCCCCTGGCGCCGGGGTGGTCTCGGCCCCGGCCTCGGCGTCGGCGAAGACGAAGTCCGGCCGGGCCGCCTCGGGTGAGATCGCCTCGGGAACGTATTCGGCGACCTCGGACACCTCGTCGGTCACCGACCAGGCCAGGGCGGCCGGGGCGGCGACGGTGGCGTCCCCGGGCCCCGGCACCCACCCGGCCTTGCGGGTCGCGGCGTCGTCCCCGGTGCGGCCGGCCAGCAGCCCGGCCCCGATCGCGGCCAGCACCGGCGCCTGCGGAACCGTGGTCACCGGCATCCGGAGGGCCTCTGAAAGCCGTTGGGTGACAACGGGCATTCTCGCGCCGCCACCGATCGTGACCAGGGCGGCCAGCCCTGCCGGGTGCACCCCGTTGCGCCGCAGCAGATCCAGTACGGCCTCGACCACACCGTCCAGCGGTGCGCTCACCATCGCATCGAGTTCGGCGCGGGTCAGCCGGATGGTGCCTGCCGGCCCGGGACCCACCAGACCCGTGGCCGCCTCGTGGCTCAGCCGTTCCTTGGCGATCCGGCACCGGTCCCGCAACTGGCTCAGCGCGGCCACCGCGGCGGTGCCGGCCGGCTCGCTCTCCAGGCCGGTCAGGACGTGGCGGAGCACCTCCTGATCGATCAGATCGCCCGAGAACTCCTCGTGACGCACGGTCTGACCGACACGTTCGAGGCCGGCGCCGGCGTCGACCAGGGTCAGGCTGGTACCGGTCGCGCCGAAGTCGCACACCGCGACCAGTCCGCGTGCGGGCAGGCCTGGATGGGTTTGGATCGCGGTCAACGCCGCGACCGCGTCGGAGACCACCCGCACCCCGGGCAGCGCCGCGCGCACCGCGTCCAGCGCGGCGGGCCGCCAATGCGCGGGCACCGCCAGCACCGTCACCTGCGGCCGCCGCTGCGGGCACGCCGCGCGGGTCATCGCTTCCACCGCATCGGCCAGCAGACGCTCGGCCCGATGAGGCGAGCCGTCGGCGCCGACGAGCGGCACGGGATCACCGACACGTTCCACGAAATCGGTCATCACCAGGCCGGGTCCGGTGAGTCGCGGGTTTTCACCCGGCACACCGATCTCCGGCCTGCGATTCCCGGACAACGTGAGAACCGCGCGCCGGACGACCGGCGCCTCGTCGGTGATCGCTACCAGATTGGTCGTCCCGACGGACAACCCCAGGCGATCACGCATACCCGTATGTCGGTGGCGGGCGCCGATTCGTTAAGCCTCAGCGGTACCGAGTCGAATATTCGGCGACCAGCGCCTCGGCGCTGCGCACCGCGGCACGGCAGGCGCGGGTGGTGAACGGATCGTTGAGCGGGTGGTCGGCCCGCCTGCGCCAGCGCTGAGCGGCGGCGAACGCCGCGCGGGGACCGTCATAGGGCTCGTCGGGCGTGAGGCCCAACCGGCTGGCGGCGTCGGTTCCCGAGCCGCCGATGATGCGTCGCAGCGAGGCCATCTCGTCCTCGTTGAGCGTCGTCGACCGCGACCGCAATTGGCTCAGCAGCCGCAGCTCCTCGAACGCGTGGGTGTCGGCCAGCAGCGGCTCGATGTCGGCGAGGATGTAGGGCGTCGCGTAGACCGGGTTGTGTTGCACGAACTGGCGCAGCGACAGCAGCGCGGTGTGGGCCTTGAGCAGCTCTGACCGCTGCGCGAACTGCTGATCGATGACATCGCGCAGCGCGATCAGCCCGCTGCGGTCCAGCAGCTCGTCGGCCAGCGCGACCGAATCCGACACCCCGGCGTGCAGCACCGCGATCGAGATCCTGATGCCGAACATGCCGAACCGGTCCAGCAGCGCCGCCCGGGTCGCGGCGTCCACCGGCAGTGCGCTGTCCTCCCGGACGAACCGGTCCACGCTCAGCATGGCCTTGGACAATTCGGTCGGCTCCACCCCGGCCAGTTTCTCCAGCGCGACGAACTCGCTCTGGCGCAGCGTGCGGGCGGTCAGTGCGAGCAGCCCCGACACCGGCACCACCGCCTGGCAGATGCCGGTCTTGTCCATCTCCGCGGTGAACCGCTGCGCGACGTCCTTGGCCGACATCATCGCGTCGATGCGTCCCGCGCCGATCTCATCGGCCCGCGAGGCCACCCCGATCACGCCGAGCGCCCCCGCCGAACCGCCGACCAGTTCGCCGATCTGTTTGAGCAGCGCGATATCGGCGGCGTTGAGGGTGCGCAGCAGGAACACCACGGCGTCGACCCGGGGCACACCGTCCTCGGGCACCAGCAGCCGATGGGTGCGTTCGGACACGTCCCGCGACAGCGATGAGGTGCCCGGCGTGTCGATGATGGTGGTGTCGACGAGCTCGGCGGCGGGCCATTCCACGTCGAGGTCGACCACGTCGACCGGGTCGAGGCCGCTGAAGCTGAACGTCAGGCCCCGGTCGTTCGGATCGCGCGCGATCGGCACGTTGGACCGCCGGCCGCCGCGGTGGTTGGCGGTCACCTTCGGCGTCGGCCCGTGCCGGAACCAGGTGACGATCCGGGTGGCCTCGGTCGCGTCGGTCGGCGCGATGTCCTCCCCGACCAGCGCGTTCACCAGCGTCGACTTGCCCGCTTTGAGCGTGCCCGCGAGCGCGATCCGGATCGGTTGGTTGAGCCGGCGACCGATGCGGTCGAGTTCGTTGTGGACGTCGGGGCGATTGCGGTAGGCCGGGTCACCGCGGTACGCCTGGATGGTGCCACCCAGAATTGTGCGCACCTGATCGCCCGTGCCCATTACCCGGCTTTCCCGCCTATCCTCCGACTCGAGTCTTCCACCTTAGGCATAGGCCGTTCGCACGCCGAGACTGCGCACAGATCGCGGGATCCGCCGATTTCACGATCCGTGCGCAGTGTCGACGCCGCGGACCAGGTTGGTGGCGTGCTCGACCACCTGGGTGAGGATGTTGCGCTCGCGCTCCAACTCCTTGACCCGCGCGTTGCGCTCGACCTCCTCGACCTTGGCCGCGGCGATCGTGGCCTGCAGCGATTCGTTGAGCGAGCGGGTGGTCTGGTTGGCGATCCCCCGGTAGTGGTCGCGCAGTTGCCGCTGGATCCCCTTCAGCCGGTCCCGCGACTCCTTGCCGACGACGAACGCCACATCGTCGACGAACTTGCGCATATTGGTCTTGGCCTCACCGCGCACCCGCATCATCCGGTTGTCCATGTCCTCCTTGTAGGCCTTGCGGCCCAGCACCAGGCCGGCGCCCAGCGACAGCGGGTTGAACATGCCGAGACCGGCGAACGAGGTCAGCATGCCGAACATCAGCACGCCGCCGTAGGAGCCGCGCATACCGGTGACCACCTTGTGCCCGGCCTTGATCGGCTTGGCCTCCAACCGGGCCAGCGACTTCATCTCGCCGAAGCCCGCGCCCATATCGCGCGCGTCGATCTGGGGCATCTGCACGGCGTCCAGACCCGCCTCGGTGAACGTCCTGGCCACCTCGGCGGCCAGCGCCTCGGCCCGCTGATAGGCCCAGACGAAGTTGTCGCCGACCGCGGTGGCCACCGCGTCCTCCAACTCGGCGCCGATCTCGGCCCAGTGCTGGGTCGGATCGCAGCCGTCGATCACCTGCTCGGTGTGCGCGGTGATGTTGCGGAACCGGTGACGCAGGTCGTGGTCGACGTCGGCGGTCAGGTCGGCGATACCGTCGCTGAGCACCTGTTGCCACAATGCGGTGTGCTGCAACGCATCCTGGGCTTCGGCCTTGCGGCGCTCCAGGTCGGCGGTGAGCCGGTCCCGTTGGTCGGGGTCGGTGAACGAGGACAGTTCGGACTCCACCGCGAGCAGCAGATGTTCTGCGGCCGAAAGGACTTCGGCCACCACCTGGTCGCGGACCCGATCGTTCTCCCTGGACAGCACCCGATCGGACAGAAACTTGACGATCGCCGGGAAGTTCGACTCCTCGTTGAGCTCCTTGTCGTTGAGCTGGATGGCGTGGCTGCGCAGCACACTGGAGACAGGTGTCACCGGGACGTCGAGCCCGGCGCGCTGCAGGTGGGCGGTGTTCGCTCCGACAATCTCCCGCCAGAACGGGTACAGATCGGTCTTGGTCGCGACAATCGTTGCCAGCGGACATATTTCGAGTGCCTGCCGGATGAAGGTCAGCTCCGGTTCGGTGAACTCCTGGCTGGTGTCACTGACCATGAGCATCGCGTCGGCGTCGGGCAGCAGGCCGAGGGTCGCCGACAGGTGCGGCTGCCCGAGCCCGCCGACGCCGGGGGTGTCGACGAACGCCAACCCGCCCTTGAGCAACGGGCTGGGCGCCGTCACCTCGACCCGCAGCACCTCGCGACCGCCGGCCTGCGGGGCCCGGCGCAGATCGTTGGCCACCTCGGACGGGGGGATCTCGACGAGCTCCGGCTCGGCCCCGTCGGGGCGGGCCACCACGAGCCGCGCCGACGCCTGTTCGCCGTAGGACACCACGGTGGCGAGCACCGTGGATTCGTCGTCCCCGACCCGGGCCACCGGGATGTTCAGCAGCGAGTTGAGCAATTGGCTCTTGCCCTGTTTGAGCTGGCCCGCGATCACCACCCGGATCTGCGGGTCGCTGATCCTGGCCCGGCCGACCCGCAGGCGTTCGACCAGGTCGCCGCGGTCCTTGGCGGCGGCGATCCGGCTGGCGTGGTCGATGAGTTCGACGATCACCTTGACCGGTCGGCCCGGCCCGCCGGCCGAGGCATCGCGGGGGTTGTTGGGTTGCGTCACGGGCATTCCCTCCTGGCCTGATGAGCCTCAACGGTAGGCGGGGACCATCCGGGTATGGGATGGTCCCCGCCAATCGCGTTATGTGGTTGTGGTCGAAACCGATCGGCTCAGAACGCGTCCAGGCCGGTGTCGACTCCGGTGTTGTTGTGGGAGGCGACGTCGGTGTTGGTGTCGTAGCTGTTGCCCGAACCCAGCGCCGAGCTGGTGTCGTTGTAGGAGCCCAGCGACGTGTCGTTGTGCGACGCGGTGTCGTTGCCCGACGCGAACGCGGTGTCGTTGTTCGACCCGAGGTTCGACTCGTAGGACGAGGAGTTGTCCTCCCAGCTGGTGTCGGTGTCGGACTCGACGCTGGTGTTGACCGAGTTGTCCTGGGTGTTGCCGCTGCCGTAGTCGCCGCCCACCGAGGTCTGGTCGCCGCCAACGGCATTGGTGTCGTTGTCGGTCAGGATGATCGAGCCGCCGTTACCGCCGTCGCCACCCGAGGCGCCCCCGCTGCCGATGCCGATCAGGCTGTCGCCTCCGCTGGCACCGCCGCCGTGGCCACCGCTCATATCGACATCGCTGATCACCGGACCGTCGTTGCCGGAGATCAGATCGCCCCCGGCGGACTGCGAGTTGTCCTCGATCTCGTTGTCCTCGCCGACCGCGACGTTGGAGCCGTCGCCGGCCCAGATGTCACCGTTGTTGGTGGTGTTGCCGTCACCGAGGACGGCGCCGTCACCGCTGACGATGTCGCCGGCGTTGTCGCCGTCGACCACCACGCCGCCGTTGGTGGCGGTGTTGGTGCTCTTGTCGCCGAGGGTGATATCCCCGAAGCCCAGGTTGAACGCGCCTTGCTGGGCGTTGGCGCCGGCGTCCTGGTTCGGGCTCAGCACCGGCACGTTGTTGTGGCTGGCCAGATCGGTGTCGTTGTGGCTGGCGAAATCGGTGCTGTTGTGGCTGGCCACATCCGGCGAGATCTGGGTCTGCGGTGAGAACGGCGAGGCGATCGGCGCCGCGAACTGGGTCGGGATGTTGTGGTGGTCGGCGACCGCGCGCTGCAGGCCCACCACCGGGTTCCCGCCGCCGAGCAGCGCACCGGCCGGGGCCGCGGTGGCCGCGACGGCGTGCAGCTGCGCCGCGGTCACATTCGGCAGGCCGGCATCGCGCAGGCTGCCGTCCGGGTCGGCGATGAACGAGGCCGCCGAGGCGGGGCTGCGGAACAGGTCCAGGATGAAGTCGATAAGGGAGGTCATTTCTCCAACCTTTCAGATGATGCTGGGAAGTCTTTCTGACCTCCCCGCCGGACCGTCCGGCGATCTGCAGACCACGTTATGGACTCGCCGATGCGCCGGAAACGGGGCCGGATCCCCTCCCCCGACGGGGCCCATCCGGGGTGCGCCGGGGTGCCCCGTTAGGGGATTAGGGGATCGCTAGGGGATGCACCGTTTACGCAGGTAAACGCAGAAAGCGCAGGACCGGAGTGGTCCTGCGCTTTGTGCGTGTCGGGTTTCCGAGCGGGGGTTTCAGTCGAAGATGTCGAAGCCGCCCGGATCGTCGGTGTGGTGCTGATCGTCGACGGCCTGCCGGTCCCAATCCTCGGCGCCGGCGGGCTCGCCGATCGGCACATCGTCGATGACCGGCTCGCTGATCTGCAGCGATGCATCGTCGAAGGGATCGTGAGCGAGGCCGGTGTCGGCGAGGTCGCCGGTCAGGTCGTCCAACCCCTGCAGCCCCGCGGACACCGTCTCGTGCGGCTGATCGATCACCTGCCCGATCAACTCGTGGCCGACATCGGTGGGCGGCTGGTCGCCGAAGGCGTCGAACGCGGCGGTCGCCGCACCACTCGCCCAGACATTGCCGGCCGACTCCAGGCCGGGGCCGGCACCGAATCCGTCCAGGTTTCCGGCCGGGGCCCCCGCCGACAGCGACTCCGACACCACGGGAATCAGATTATTCACGTCTGCACTGGTCACATCGGTCAGATGAGCATCGGCGATAGCCTGCGACGGATCGGCCGCATAACGGGCCGCGGCGTCGGGATCACGCACCAGCGACATGACAAAGTCGAGCAGCGCGTTTGCCATGGCACACCTCCTTCACGATCTCGACACGATGCTAACCAGCCATCCGGCGGGTGGAATCGGTGCCGGACCCACCTCTCCCCTCCGGCGATTAGGGGACTCGTCATTAGGGGATCGACGCCACTAGGGGAACCTTCACCGGCCGTGGGGGGCGGAGCCGCTATGGTGAGGGGCGGCCGAGACAACGGGAGTGACGCCTGATGACCGACTCACTGGGATTGTCGATCGGGATGACCAATCTGGTGGCGGCCCGTGAAGGCCGTCCGCCGGTCGTCCGCAGATCGATCCTGACGCTGTTCAACGACCGCGCCCCCGACGTCGGCGAGTTCGGCGGTGCGGGCCTGGCGCTGACCGGTTTCGTCGAACGGGTCGGCGACCCGGTGCCCATCGTCGCGGCCGACGGTTCCCAGCACCGCGGCGAACTGGTGCTGGCCGAGGCCCTGGATGCGATGGCGCGGGCCGCGGGTGGCGGCGCGCCGGTCACCATCGCGGTCCCCGCCCATTGGGGGCCAGGCACGGTCGGTGCGCTGCGCGGAGCCCTGCGCGGCAAGCCCAACCTGGCACCCGACGGTGTTCCTCCGACATTGGTACCGGATTCCCTGACCGGCCTGGCGGCGTTGCGCGCCGAGCCTGGGCTGCCGGCCGAGGGTGTGGTGGTGCTGTGCGATTTCGGCGGCAGCGGCACCAACGTGACCCTGGCCGATGCGGGCGCCGATCTCGCCGTCATCGGGCAGACCGTGCGGTACCCGGAGTTCTCCGGCGACCAGATCGACCAGGCGCTGCTCAACCACGTGCTCACCGGAATCGCGACGGCCAACGACGCCGACCCGGCGGGCACCGCGGCGGTCGGGTCGCTGGCCCGGCTGCGCTCCGAATGCCGGCAGGCCAAGGAACGGCTGTCGGCCGAGACCGCGGCGGTGGTGGCCGCCGACCTGCCGGGGTTCCGCTCCGATGTCCGGGTGACCCGGCCCGAGCTCGAGCAGCTGATGTCGGGGGCCGTTTCGGGATTCCTCGACACCGTCGAAGACACGTTGCAGCGCAACAATATTGCCTTGTCGAGCATCAACGCCGTGGCGACCGTCGGCGGTGGCGCCGCGATTCCCATGGTGACGCAACGGCTTTCGGAACGGTTACGCGCACCCGTGGTGACCACGCGACGCCCCCAACTCGACACCGCGATCGGGGCCGGGCTGGTCGCCGATCGGGTCGCCGAGGCGGGCGCCCCGACCGGCATGGCACCCGAGGTGGCCGCGGCCGATGCCCCCACCGGACTGGGCCCGGCGGGTTGGGCGGCGGGCGCCGCCGGCGCGGCGGGCGCGACCGCTGCGCAACCCACCCCCAACGGGCCGGAATCGTCGACGTTCCGGGCGCTGGCCTGGTCGCAGGACGATGCGCCGTCCGAGGAGCCGGTCCCCTACTCCGGCGCCGACTACAGCTATGAGCCGGGCACCGGTGCGACGGCCGCGCGCCCGCCGGTCGAGTTCAGCCACGAAGAGGAGATGTACGACACCGGGCCGGCGCCGCTGGCCTGGTACAAACGTCCGCCCATCCTGTTCGGCGCGGCCGCCGCGGCGGCCCTGCTCGCGGCCGGGGGTCTTGCCGTGACCCTGACCAGCGCGACCGAGGATTCGACGCCGCTCACCGAGACCAGCACCACGTATTCGATGGAGCCGTCGCCGGTCGGCCCACCACCTGAGCCGGTCACCACCGTGACCGTCGGCCCCGACGGCCGCCAGACCAGCACCGTCGTCGTTCCGCCGCCGCCACCACCTCCGCCGAGTTCGAGCACGACCACCACCGAGCCCACCACCACCAGCCCCACCACGACGACGACCGAACCGACCACCACGACCACCACGACGACCACCCGAACCACCACCACCCGGTCGACCACGACCGAACCGACGACGACGGAACCGCCGACCACCACCGAGCCGCCGGTCACCACGACCCCCGATGTCCCCGACGACGTGCCCGACGACGGCGGCGGCGGCGCCTAGGCCGCCGTGACCAACCCGGTGCCGGAATCCGCGACCGACCTGCCACCGGCCGTCCGGGACGCCATCGGCGGGGTGCTCGCCGCGCCGATGTCACCGGCCAGGCTGGTCGTCGCGGGGGGCATCGGGACCGGCAAGAGCACCGTGCTCACCGTGCTCCGCACCGCGTTGCGCGACGCCGGGCGCATCGTGCTGACCCGGCCGCCGCGTCCGGGCGACGGCCCCGAGGCGGCTTTCGTCGTCGACGACGTCCATCTGCTCGAGGACAGCGAGATCGACTGTCTCACCGAACGACTCGCCGACCCGGCGACGACCACGGTAGTGGCGACCGAGCCGCTGGCGCAGCGGTCCGCGCTGCGCAACCTGGTGACCGCACTCGAACGGGAGAACCCCGCGGTGACGCTGGGCGCCTGGTCGGCCGCCGAGGTGAACCGGCTGATCACCGCGGTGCGGGGGGCTCCCGCGTCGCCGGAGACCGTGCGCTCGGTGCTGACCGCGACCGCGGGACTGCCGTTTCTGGTGCGGGCCGCCGCGGATTCGGCAGAACCGGAGGAAGCCGCGCGATTCGCGCTCATCGAGCGGTTGCGCCGGCTCGACGAACGCACCCGCGACGCCCTGTTGATCACCTCGCTGAGCCGGGGCCTCGGCCCCGACGACATCGCGGCGGCGCTGCGGCTGGACGGCACCGAGGCAGCGGTCGTGGTGGACCGGGTGCGGGCCGGTGGTCTGGTCGAACCGTCCCATGACCGCGGGTTTCTGCGGCTGGTGCATGAGTGCGTCGCCCAGATCGCCGGGGCCGCGCGCCACCACGAGATCGAGACCTCGCTACTCGGTTCGCAGATCGAACTATCCACACTCTCAGCCGAACTCGCGGTGCGCCTGGCCGAGCACGGGGTACGCGACGATCGGCTGGCCGCGGCCCTCACCGATCATGCCGGGCTCGCTCGGGGACGGCCGGCCCGGGCGGCGCGGCTGTACCGGGCGGCCGCGCAGGCCGGCTCGGCGGTGGTGAGTGCCAGGCTGGCCGATGCGCTCGCGCTGTCCGGGGACTGCCCCACCGCCGGGCGGATGGCCGATGAACTGCTCAGCTCCGAGGACCCCGGCGAGCGGGCGGCGGCCGTCCGGATCGCGGCGGGCGTGGCACTGCACGACGGGAATGCGGCCCACGCCGCCGACCTGTTCCGATGGCTCGGGCCGTACCCGGATGCCATGGTCAGTTCGGCCGGTGCGACCGCACTGCTCGCCGTCGGCGATGCCACCGCCGCCCGCGGCGCGTTCGACATCGAGGTGGCCGGGCCGCCGACGTCGACGGCGCGCGCGGCCCGCAATCTGGCCGAGGGGCTGCTGCTGTCGTTGGACCAGCCGTTCGCGGTGACGGTGGCGCGGTTGGGGCAGGCTGTGGCGTCCGAACACCAGACCGCCGGGGTGTCCCCGGACACCCCGGCGGCCGTGATCACGCTCGCCGCGCTGCACGGCGGCGATCCGGTGCGGGCCCGCAGCGTGATCGGCCGGGCAGTCCGCGCCGGCGATCACGCCGACGGCGGGGTCCCGGCGTCGGCGTTCGCCGTCCATCGGCACCGGCTGTTGCTGGGTTGGGTCAGGATGCAGGACGGCAGGCTGGCCGCGGCCGGCGCCGACGCGGCCGCCGCGGAGGCCGGTGCCCAGCTACACCGGCGGGACGCGCTGTGGGCCGCGGCATTACGCACCGCGATCGCCCGGCGCAGCGGGGACAGCGGCGCGGTCCAGAAGCACTGGTATGCGGCGATGGAGGTGCTGGCCGAGTATTCGATCGACCTGTTCTCGCTGCTCCCGCTGGGCGAGCTGTGGGTGGCGGCGGCCCGGATGCGCCAGGTCGACCGGCTCGAGCACACCCTGGCCGAGGCGTTCGGCCTGCTCGAGGCGCTGGGCCGGCCCGTGCTGTGGTCGGTGCCGCTGCACTGGGCCGGGGTGCACGCCGGGATCATGGCCAATTCGCCGGCCGCGGTGGCCCCGCACGGCCAGGCGCTGACCGCCGCCGCCGGACAGAGCCCGTTCGCCCGGGTGCTGGCCCACGCCGGGCGGACCTGGCTGCGGGTGCTGGCCAATCAGGTCGACATCGACGAGGTCACGGCCGCCGCCCGAGGGCTCTCCCAGTTCGGTTTGACCTGGGACGGGACCCGGCTGGCCAGCCAGGCCGCCCTGCAGACACCGCAGGCCAAGGTCTCGCAGGCGATGCTGCAGTTGGCCCGCGACCTCAAGCAGACCAGTTCCGTGGACGACGCCCCGGCACCCGTCGTGCCGGTCACCCCGGACGCGCAGGCCGCCGGCCCGGTGCCGGGCCCGGGGCCCGCCCGGCTCTCCGAACGCGAACGCGAGGTCGCGGAGCTGTTGCTGCTGGGCATGCCCTACCGCGATATCGGCAGCCAGTTGTTCATCTCAGCAAAGACCGTGGAGCATCACGTCGCCCGGATCCGGCGACGTCTCGGTGCCGAATCGCGGTCGGAAATGCTGTCGATGCTGCGGGCCATGCTGGCCGCCGAGAACTGACCGCCCCGGGGGCACCGGTGCTCGTGGTTCCGCGCTGAGACCCGCACCACAGTGACCCGAAGTTAGGCAAGCCTCGGTAGCGGTAAGAAACGTCTAAATGTCACTATGAGCTGAAGGAAGCTAAGTTACCGATGGGTAACAATGCTCAAGTTACCGTCGGGTAACCCGCGAATTGGAGGCGTTTCTGTGGAGAGTCTCGAACACACCCTGGCTGTGTCGCGGCTGGTTCTCGGTGTGCTCGCCACGCTGGTCGTGCTGGCGTTCGCCGCCAAGCGCGTGCAGTGGCTGACCAAGCTGATCAGCTCCGGACAGACCGTCGGCGACGAGCGCGGCCGCAAGGACCATCTGCTGCAGCGATTCCTCAACCAGAACAAGGAAGTCTTCGCCCAGTCGAGGCTCCTGAAGTGGTCGATCCCGGGTATCGCGCACTTCTTCACCATGTGGGGCTTCTTCGTCCTCGCCTCGGTGTACCTCGAGGCCTACGGTGTGCTGTTCAACCCCGAGTTCCACATCCCGCTGATCGGCCGCTGGGCCGTGCTGGGCTTCCTGCAGGACTTCTTCGCCGTCGCCGTGCTGGCCGGCATCATCGTCTTCGCGATCATCCGGATCCGCAAGAACCCCGAGCAGCTGGGCCGCGAATCCCGGTTCTACGGCTCGCACAACGGCGGCGCCTGGACCATCCTGATCATGATCTTCCTGGTCATCGCGACCTACGCGGTGTTCCGTGGGGCGGCGGTCAACGTGCTCGGCGAGAACTTCCCGTACCAGTCCGGCGCCTTCTTCTCCGACGGGATGGCCGCGCTGCTGGCCCCGCTGGGCCACACCGGCAACGTGTGGCTGGAGACCATCGCGCTGCTGGCCCACCTCGGCGTCATGCTGGCCTTCCTGCTGATCGTGCTGCATTCCAAGCACCTGCACATCGGTCTGGCCCCGATCAACGTCACGTTCAAGCGTCTGCCCGACGGGCTGGGCCCGCTGCTGCCGATGGAGTACAAGGGCGAGCCGATCGACTTCGAGGATCCCGCCGAGGACGCGGTGTTCGGCAGGGGCCGCATCGAGGACTTCACCTGGAAGGCCAACCTCGACATGGCGACCTGCACCGAGTGCGGTCGTTGCCAGTCGCAGTGCCCGGCCTGGAACACCGGTAAGCCGTTGTCGCCCAAGCTGGTCATGATGAACCTGCGCGACCATCTGTTCGCCAAGGCTCCCTACATCATCGAGGGCAAAGAGCTGCCCGAGGAGGGCTCTGTCGACTTCGCCAAGTTGGGCGACAGCCTGCACGGGCACGGTGTGGCCGAGGACGGCTTCGCCCGCATCGAGGGTTCCGGCCCCGAGCAGGCGCTGCGCCCGCTGGTCGGCACCGCCGAGCAGGGCGGCGTGATCGACCCCGACGTGCTGTGGTCCTGCACCAACTGCGGTGCCTGCGTCGAGCAGTGCCCCGTCGACATCGAGCACATCGACCACATCGTCGACATGCGCCGCTACCAGGTGATGGTCGAGTCGGAGTTCCCCGGGGAGCTCGGGGTGCTGTTCAAGAACCTGGAGACCAAGGGCAACCCCTGGGGCCAGAACGCCAAGGACCGGACCAACTGGATCGACGAGGTCGACTTCGACGTTCCGGTCTACGGCGAGGACGTGGAGAGCTTCGACGGGTACGAGTACCTGTTCTGGGTGGGCTGTGCCGGCGCCTACGAGGACCGGGCCAAGAAGACCACCAAGGCCGTCGCCGAGCTGCTCGCGGCATCGGGCGTGAAGTTCCTGGTGCTGGGAACCGGTGAGACCTGCACCGGTGACTCGGCCCGGCGTTCCGGCAACGAGTTCCTGTTCCAGCAGCTGGCCGCGCAGAACGTCGAGACGATCAACGAGCTGTTCGAGGGTGTCGAGACCGTCGACCGCAAGATCGTGGTGACCTGCCCGCACTGCTTCAACACGATCGGCCGCGAGTACCCGCAGCTGGGCGCCAACTACACCGTGGTGCACCACACCCAGCTGCTCAACCGGCTGGTGCGGGACAAGCAGCTGGTGCCGGTCAAGTCGGTCAGCGAGCAGAACGGCAAGCCGGTCACCTACCACGACCCGTGCTTCCTGGGTCGGCACAACAAGGTCTACGAGGCACCGCGCGAGCTGGTCGAGGCCTCCGGCGTGACGCTCAAAGAGATGCCGCGCCACGCCGACCGCGGCCTGTGCTGTGGTGCCGGCGGCGCCCGGATGTGGATGGAAGAGCACATCGGCAAGCGGGTGAATGTGGAGCGCACCGAGGAGGCGATGGACACCGCCTCGACCATCGCGACCGGCTGCCCGTTCTGCCGCGTGATGATCACCGACGGTGTCGACGACGTCGCGGCCGCTCGCGATGTCGAGAAGGCCGAGGTCCTCGACGTGGCTCAGCTGCTGCTGAACTCGCTGGACAAGAGCGCCATCACCCTGCCCGAGAAGGGCAGC
>NZ_JBSFPX010000030.1:0-47797 GCF_053588415.1 Mycobacterium sp. NPDC003449 | reverse complement strand
GGATTCGCCATGACACCCCGTCGACGGCGAGGTGATGGATCATCAGCGCCAGCCGGCCGGTGCCGGGCACCCACAGCGCCGACACCATCCGGCCCGCGGCCGGGTCCAGCCGCGACCGCGCCGCCCGCAGCGCCTCGACCGACAACGCGTCCACCGAACGCAGGCAGTCGGCCGCGTCGACCGTGCCCGCATCGGGCACCGAGAGCGACCAGTCGTGGGTCGCCCGCAGCCGCAGGGTGGCATGGTGATCCAGCAGCGCCCGCAGGACGGCCACCGCGTCGGCTTCGGTCACCGCGTCCGGGGCGGTCAGCACGACGGTCTGATTGAACTGGTCGACGGGACCGTCGACGGTTTGCAGCCAGCGGATGATCGGGGTGGCCGTCACCGGCCCGGTGCCCGCGTCGACCGGCCCGCCCTGGCCGCCGACCGCCTCGGCGACCGCCGCCAACCGCGCCACGGTCTGGCCGGCGAACAGATCGCGCGGCCGGCACAGCAGGCCCTGTGCCCTGGCCCGCGCCACCACCTGCATCGACAGGATGCTGTCGCCGCCCATGGCGAAAAACGAGTCGTCGACGCCGACCCGGTCGACACCCAGCACCTGAGCGAAGATCTCGGCCAGCGCCGTCTCGGCCGCGCTGCCCGGGGCCCGGTATTCACCTGCGGCCCGGTACTCCGGCGCAGGAAGCGCCCGCCGGTCGAGCTTGCCGTTGACGGTAAGCGGGACGAACTCCAACGCCACCACCGCGACCGGGACCATGAACGGCGGGAGCCGTTCGGCCAGCGCGGCGCGTGTCCCGGCCGGATCGGCGGTGCCGGTGATGTAGCCGACCAGACGTCTGTCGCCTGGCCGGTCCTCGCGGGCGATCACCACGGCCTGCTCGACACCGTCCAATTCGGCGAGGGCGGACTGGATTTCGCCCAGTTCGATGCGGTAGCCGCGGATCTTGACCTGCTCGTCGCCGCGGCCCAGGTACTGCAGCTGCCCGTGCTCATCCCACCGCACCAGGTCGCCGGTGCGGTACATCCGCTGACCGCCCTCGGCGAACGGACAGGCCACGAACCGGGCCGCCGTCAACCCGGGGCGGCCCGCGTATCCGACGGCGACGCCCGCGCCGGCCACATACAGCTCACCCACCACGCCCTCGGGGGCCGGGCGCAAGAAACTGTCGAGGACGAACGCCGCGGCGTGCGGCACCGGTCGGCCGATCGGGGCCGGATCCGCATCCGCGGCCAGCGGTGCGCTCATCGCGGCGTAGATGGTGGCCTCGGTCGGCCCGTAGGCGTTAATCATGACGCGCCCGGGCGCCCACCGTTTGACCAGCTCCGCCGGGCAGGCCTCGCCGGCCACCACCAGCGCCGTGCCGTCCAGCCGGTCCTTTGGCAGCATTCCCGCCGCCGACGGTGTTTGGCACAACACGGTGACTTTTTCGCTGACCAGCAGGGCATTGAGGTCGTGGGGTGAGTTGCCCACCGATTCGGGCACCACCACCAGCCGGCCGCCGTGTAGCAGCGCACCCCAGATCTCCCACACCGACACGTCGAACACCAGCGAATGCCATTGCGACCACACCTGTCCCGGCCCAGCGGGCAGGGCGGCGGGCAATCGCCGCAGCAGCTGCGTGACGTTGTGGTGGGTGACCGCGACGGCCTTGGGGACGCCGGTGGTTCCGGACGTGTAGGTCAGGTAGGCGAGATCGTCGGGGGCCGGTGCCGGCCACCCGCTGCCTGCTGGCCCGTCCCGGACGGGATCGTCGACGCCGATGACAGCCAGAGCGGTTCGGCCACCGGCCAAACGTGGCCGCAGCTCGGCGGTGGTGAGCGCGGCGACCGGCGCGGCGTCGGCGATCATGAAGTCGATCCGCGCGTCGGGATGCGCCGGATCCATCGGCAGGTACGCGGCCCCGCACTTGAGCACCGCGAGGATCGCCACGATCGCCTCGCCGGAACGGGGGAGCAGCAGCGCCACCCGCGCACCCGGTCCGCAGCCGTGGTCCACCAGGACATTGGCCAACCGGTCGGCGGCCTCGTCGAGCCCGCGATAGGTCCAGGCGCGCTCGCCGCAGACCAGCGCCACCGTATCCGGGTCCCGGTCCACCTGCGCCGCGAACAACTCCGGTATCGATATCGGGGGGTGGGCCGGCCGGGCCAGCGCCGCCCGGTTGCCCCACCCGTCGAGTTGGTCGTGCTCGTCGCGGTCGAGCAGGTCGATCGACAGCAGCCGTCTCGACGGGTCAGCGCTCACGCTTCCTCCCCAACGCAAAGGGCGGTCATGGCCACAGAACCCGTCGCAACCGCTCAACCATTGTTCTCAGGGCCGCCATGAGGAAACTGTTCGTATCGCATTCGATACGAACAGCCGACTCCAGGCACCCCCGCGGCCCTGCTTGGCAAAAGGATAATGCCGTAAATGTCACCGCATTTGCTGTTTGCGGAATTCCCATTTCCCGAACCGGGCCTGCGCTCGGACGCGGCACGGGTGGCCGCCACCGGTCCCGGGCATCCCGGCTATCGTCCGACTGGCTGCGACGATGATCGCAGGGCCGGTGGGCGCAGGGCACGCATGCCGACGGCGTCGGATCCGCCGCGGGCCCGGGGAGGGGCTCCTGCGGCCACGTTTCGCACCGTTTGCGAGGCGGCCCTTTTTCGGGCCGAATTGTTACCCGGCGGTCCATTTCGGGTAAAGCCGAAATGATCTTTCCCGAGCGGTTCGGTGCCTACTCGGGGTTACGGCCGTGGGCGCACCATGGTGGCAAACGGTTAATCGATGGATACACCGCCGTTATCGCTGGTGTTGTGCACGAGAGTGATCTGACGGCAAAGGCAGAGGCGGCGGCGGTCAGCTCAGGTAGGTTTCGTTGCCCTTCGGATAGCCGCCGCCGTTGGTGGCGATGTGAACGTGATCGAAATGGTTCGCGGTATCGCCACCGCGGCTGCTCATGTGGCGCGGAGCCCGCCCGGGACCGTAGGAGGTCTGTCGCCAGAGGACATGGTTCAACCCGAATCGGTCCGCGTTCTCCAGGGCGAACGCCACAATGCGGTCTCCCAGGGCCTTACCCTGCGGGCTGCGGTAGTTCGGGATCATCACGTCGATCGCCAGGCCGTCGGGATGCCATCTCATGGAGTCCGGCCGGACCCCGCCGATGGTGAGGATTTCGGGAAACATGCCACTGACAGCGCGCGCCGCCAGGATCGTCTCGACCTGAAGGCCCTTTTCCGGTGCCACCCCGGCGGCCAGCACGTGCCTGACGTGCCGTGCCGCGCTGGGCGGCGCCTCTTGCGGGGCCCTGGGGGCTGTCGGTGCCATCTCGACGCAGCAGGCGGCCTGATCGCCGCCGGTCGGATCGGTCCCGGCCCCGGCGACCAGCGAGGTGGCCAGGGCGACGACAACGGCCGCCGCGGCTGCCGGCCGGCGGTAGCGGGCAGCGGTTGACGTAGGCGTTCTCACGGCGGGCACCATACCGGCGGCTCGGTGCGCGGTGGCAAATCGTTCCGCCACGACGGGCCGGGCCGGGTATCCGGTGCAGATGGTGCCCGCATCCGGCGAAGCGGTCACGATCGCGGTGAAAGACCAGTCGGGCCAGGCCATTTCAACCGGCCGGCCGAGAGCGCTCCCGTTTTCACCGCGGGGAATGGCCGCTGCGGTACACCTCACACGATTCTGGCAAATGTGATCAAGGCCGCAGCGCGGCCCGCCGATCAGTTCTGCGGGGCGGTCCGCATCGATCCGAGATAGTAGACCTCGCGCCCGGTCGGGTATCCGCCGCCGTCGGTGGCGATGTGTACGTGGTCGAAGTGGTTGGCGGTTTCGTTGCCGTAATCCGCCGTCCAGCTCGGCGCGCCGATACCCGGGTAGAACCCCTGTCGCCAGATCACATGGAGCACGCCCCAGCGTTCGGCGTTGGCCAGGGCGAATCCGGCGATCTGGTTGCCCAGGGCGATGCCCTCGTCGGAGTGGTAGTTGGGGATCATCACGTCGATCGCGAGCCCGTTGGGGTGCCACTTCAGCGGGTCCTGCCGAAACCCGCCGATCGTGGTGATCTCGGGAAACATCAGGTTGATCGCCCGCGCCACCCAGATGGTCTTGACCTGCAGACCCTGCTCGGGCGTGATACCGGCCGGCAGCGCGACCTGAAAGTCGCTCGCCCCGACCGGCGCGCTCGCCGCGACCAACTCGGCGGCCCGTGGGCTGGCGGCGGCAGGCCCGGCCTCCGGTGCGCCGGCCTGCCCCGTCGGCGCGGCGGCCTGGGGTTCTTCGGTGCAGCATTCGGTCGGGGTGCCGCTCTGGGCGTAGAACATGCCGGCGGACACCACCACCGAGGCCACCAGCACCAGCCAGCGGGCCCGGCCGTTGGCCAACGGGTTTCTGCCCACACGAGCAATGTACTGGCATGCCCGGCCGGCGTAGGCCGTCTTTCGCGTAGTACTACCCATTCCGCGGCGCCGCCGCAGCGGCAGACTGAACCTATGCCAACCCATGAGGCCGCGCGGTCCGGCGATGACCTCGCGAGCCGGACCAGACCCGATCGCGACCGTGCGGTCGACGTGGCGCGCATCGGCGCGCTGCTGGTGGTGATGTTCGGGCATTGCGCGATGCTGCTCGCCACGATCGACTCCGGCGGTGTCCGGGTCGGCAACATCCTCGGTGCGCTGCCCGCGCTCAGCCCGATCACCTGGGTGCTGCAGGTGATGCCGTTGTTCTTCCTGGCCGGCGGGGCCGCGGGCGCCTACAGCTGGCATCCTGGGGCGTCCGGCGGTGATACCGGAACCCGCTGGGGGGCTTGGCTGTTGAGCCGGGCGCAGCGGTTGTGCCGTCCGGTGTTCTGGTATCTGGCGGTGTGGGCGGTCGCCCTGGTCGTGGTGGACGCCACGATGGGCGCGGAATCCGCCGAGGCGCTCGGCCGCGAATGTGTGGCGCTGCTGTGGTTCCTCGGCGTGTACCTGGTGGTGCTGGCGTTCGTCCCCGCGCTCGCCCGGATGACGTCGGGACGGACCGTGGCGGTCGTGTCGGCGTCGCTGCTCGCGGCCGCGGCAGCCTTCGACACGCTCCGGTTCGCGTTGGGTACGGCGGCCGGTGTGCCGAATCTGGTTGTCGTCTGGCTCATCCCGGTGGTGTTCGGGGTGGCCTACGCGCGGCGCCTGATCCGGCCGGGCCTGGCGGTGGCGGTCGCCGTGGTGGCCTTGGCCGGGCAGGTGGCCCTCGCGTCGACGGGAAGCTACGACGTATCGCTGGTGGTCACCGGCACCGAGCGGGTGTCCAACGTCTCGCCGCCGACGCTGCTGCTCGCCCTGCACTGCACCTGGATGTCATTGCTGTTCGTGGCGGCGGCCGGGGCGATCGGCCGCTGGGCGCGCCGCCCGCGGGTGTGGCGCGCCGTCGCGGTCGGCAACGGCGGGGCGATGACCATCTACCTGTGGCACATCCCCGCCATCGCGGTCGCGACCTTCGCGCTGCACGCGGTCGGCCTGGACGCGTTCGACCCGCACGCCGCCGGGTTCTGGAGCCTGCTGGCCCTGCGCGCAGCGGTATTCGCCGTGATCATGGTCGCGGTGTTCCGGCTGCTCGCACCGCTCGAACATCGCCGGTTGCCATGGTGGGACGGGCCGGTGTCCGTCACCGGCGCCAGGTCGGTGATGACCGGCGCACTGATCTGCGTCGCCGGTGCGGCGCTGACGCTGATGGCCAAGAGCGGACTCGACGGTATCGCCGGCTGGTCGGAACTCGCGGCCTTCGTATTCTCGGCGCTGGCCGCCAGGGCGTGCGCGGGCTCCGGCCGGCGGTGACGCCGGTCTATTTGCGCCCCGTGATCCGAAACGTCATGCGCCGCAACATTCCGTCCCGCAGGGTGACGCTGTGCAGCAGCACCGCCGACACATGCGCGGCGATCACCACCACCAGCGCGATGGCCAGGACCGTGTGCGCCTGCCGGAGCAGGCCGTACAGATCGGCGTCGAACGGTGCGATCCGGGGGAGCCGCACCGATCCCAGGATGGTCACCGGACTGCCCGCCGCCGAGACCATCGCCCACCCTACGAGCGGCTGCGCCAGCAGCAGCCCGTACATCGAGTACTCCGAGATCTCCACCAGCCGCAACTCCAGGCTGCCCACGGTGGCGGGCAGCGCAGGCAACCGGTGAAAGATCCGGTTGCCCAGCCGCAGCGCGGTCACCACCAGGATCGTCACACCCAGGGTCTTGTGGATGACGATCAGGGTGGAGTAGCTGGCGGTCGAACTGACCATGGTGAACCCGATGAGCAGCGTGGCGAACACCAGGGCGGCGCTGAGCCAGTGCAGCGCCCGCATCGACGTCGCATGCCTGGCGGCCGGAACGGTTTCGGTCATGACCGCACCTCCCCGACCTCGACCTGCGGGGGCGTGGTCTGAGATTGGCTGGTGCGCAGCCGGTATGAGGCGGCGTAGGCCGCCGACCTGGCGCTCAGCAGCGGATCGTCGGACGGTTCGATCCCGTCCGGCAGCACCAGCGGATCGAAGTTGACATCGCGGGCGTTGCCCGGGCGTTCGGTCTCGATCACGTCGAGGGTCAGCACCCCCGCATCGACCGAGCGTCGGTCCTCCGGCCACGGGAGCGTGGCATCGGCCACCGGATCCTGCGGTTCACCGACGGTCAGCAGCAGTCGCCAACGGACCGGGCCGCTGCGCATCTGACCGATCAGGGCATCGAACATCCCGTTGTCGCCCCCGGCCGGCGGCCGGGCCTGCTGCATCGGTACCAGCGACCACCGGACCGGAACCCGGACCCCGTCGTCGTTGACGAAGTAGAAGGTGATCAGGCTGCGGTAGGTGCTGTCGGAGAACCCCGGGCTGGGCGGGCTGGCCTTGATCACCTTCATGGCGCGGACGGTCTCGGGATGCTGGGCCAGGAACGCTTCCATCAGCTCAGGGTCGGGTTCGCCGGTGCCCGGAACGGGTTTACCGGCCAGCGTCCGCTCGTAGAAAGCCTCGGGTGACTTGTCGGTGAACACAGGAAGATTCAGCAGGGCCATGCGCCACTGCTGGCGGCCCGGGAAGCCCACGGACAGGCCGAGGCCACGCCCGAGGGACGGTTTGTCGGCCACCGAGGGATTGCCGCCGCCGAACGAGAACCGGCCCAGCACCGGCGTGCGTCCCGGCGCGAACACCGCGGCGCGGGACAGTTCGGCACCGTTGCCGTTGCTGTCGAAATATCCCGAAACCGCAACGCCCTTGGCATGGTTGACGCGGTATCCGGGGTGCGAGCCGGAGACCGTCCGGAAAGCGTCCACCAGAGCCTGCGGGGTCAGCCGGCGTGCTCCGAGGGTATTCGACGCGAACAGGACGGCACCCACGTCCACGGCGAGGAAGCCGCCGACTGCCGCCGCGCCCAACAACATTCTGCGCCGGGTCAGAACCGGCCACTGTGCTTTGGTCATCGATTTTCATTAAGCCACAATTAGGCGGACCCGTTACGGCCTGAGCGGTTACCGAAGTATGACATCTGGACGGTAGCCGTAACGGAGCGCACGCACCGACAGCGACGGTGTCAGCACCCGCGCCCGCCGGTCGGCGACCGGCAGCGCATCGACATAGCCACCCGGCGTCCACCGATGCATGGAGCCGTCCCAGACCAGCCGGAAGTCGTTGTCGCCCAACGCGACGAACGCCCCGTCGGGCAGCGATGCGACGTCGGCCGTCGTCCGGGGCGACCGGCGGGCCGCGTTGAGCGCCCGGTCCAGATCCTTCGCCGACCCGATCGGATCGTCCGTGCCGGTGTTCGCCGCGTCGATGTAGGCGCGGTAGCGCGGGCGTCGGCATTCGGCGCAGGGCCGGTGCCCGGCGGCCAAGGCCACCGCCTCGTCGGAGAAGAACAGCTCGGTGTAGCTGCCCGGACGCATCAATTCGCGTCGGCGGCCCTTGAATTCGAGCCGGCAGATCAACCACATCGAGTTCCGCGAGGTGCGGACCAGGTTCCGGTCGCCGTCGTGCAGAATGCCGCGGTTACCCATGTAGGTACCCCGCTCCGGGGTCGCGATGATCTTCCCGTCCGGGGTGACCCGGTTCTGCAGCGGCAGGTCAGTCCTCCTTGCGGATCAGCCGGCCGAGCGCCGCACGGTCCGACGCCAGCAACTCCTCGATGCGGGGTTTGTTCACATCGGCCACGATGATCTCGCCGACCTCCTGGTAGACATCGCTGAAGATGCCGTGCGCCTTCATCTTCTCGGTCTGGTAGTTGTTGTCCTCGGTCGGCGTCACGTAGTACACGATCTCGGCCTTGAACCGGTGGATCAGCCAGAGATGGATCAGGTCCATCAGGCGCTTCTGCCGCAGCTTCTCGGAGAACGTGTTCTGGTCGCGGACCGTGAGGATGCTGCGGCCGTGCCGGTCCTTGATCGGATCGACCACGACGTTGGCCACCGGCTCGGTACCGTCACCGCTGTAGATGCCGAGGTCGAGCACATCCGAACCGGCCCGCCGGGGCCGCAGCTGCACCCGCAGCGTCTCGCCGAGCTGGTAATGCTCGCTCCACAACGCCAGCCAATCCTCCAGCAGCTTCTTGGGCACCTCGGTCTGCACCAGGTGCTGATGCTGGGTGGACCCTTTACCCATGGCCTTGGTGGTCGCGGTGCGGCCGGACGAGGCGGCCAGGGCGGCATCGCTGCGCGGTCCGCCGACCAGGGTTTGCGGTGTGCGGTAGGGGGATTCGACGAGCCGCATCTTGCGCTGCAGCCGGGCCAGCGCGAGCATCCCTTCCTGGCGCAGCGAGGTGGCGAACTCCTCGCAGGCGACGCCGTCGACCTGATGGCCGCCGTAGGTGATGAAGTTGAAGACGAACCCCATCTTCGCGAGTTCCTCGGGGAACGCCCGCATCTCGTCGTCGGACATCCCGGTGGTGTCCCAGTTGAACGACGGTGAGAGGTTGTAGGCCAGCATCTGGTCGGGGAACTCGGCGTGGATCGCGTCGGCGAACTGCTTGGCGTCGGCGAGGTCGGCGGTCTTGGTCTCCATCCACAGGATGTCGGCGAACGGCGCGGCCGCCAGCGACTTGGCGATCGCGTACGGGATCCCGCCACGCACCTGGTAGTACCCCTCGGAGGTCTTGGCCCGCTCGCAGTCCCAGGCGACGTCGGCGCCGAGCTGGGTGGCCTTCTCCCGCGCCGAGTACAGCGGCGCCCGTGCCGCGAACCTGCGCCATTCGTCGGCGGTCATATCGGTCGGTTCACCCTCGCGCTGACGGAATTCCAGCAGTTCGGCGACGGCCTCGGCGTAGGTGTTCAGCCCGGCGTCGTCCTGCCACGCGTCGACGAACGCCGACTCGACCTTGTCGAAGATGGTGTCGACCGATTCGCCCTGTCCCTGTTTCCAGGCCTCGGCCTCCTGGGCGATCAGGTTCATCACGCCCTCGCGTTCCAGCCACGCCTCGGCGGCCCTGTACTCGCCGTCGGGCAGCGCGTACAGCAGGTGCCCGTTGAGTTCGGTCACCCCCGCGTCGTAGAACCGCCGCACCATCGCCAGAAAACACGATTTGTAGGAGGGGACTTTGAGATTGGTCGCGCCCAGCAGGAACGGCTGATCGCGCTCATCGGCCCGGCTGTCGATCAGGTTGGCGGCCTCGGCGTCGGTGCGGGCCACGATGATGCCCGGCACCCGCATGATGTCGAGCTGGAACCGGGCCGTGTTGAGCCGCTTGATCTGTTCATCCGACGGCACCAGCACCTTGCCACCCTGATGGCCGCACTTCTTGGTGCCGGGCCGCTGATCCTCGATGTGGTAGCCGGGCACGCCGGACTCGACGAAGCGGCGGATCAGGTTCCGCACGTGCGGGTCGCCACCGTGGCCGGTGTCGGCGTCGGCGATGACGAACGGCCGGTAGTCGACGGCCGGGGTCGCGGCCCGCTGCTCCGGAGTCATCTTCAGCCGCAGATACTGCTGATTGCGGTCGGCGGTGAGCAGGGCGCGGACCAGGCCGGCGGCCTCGTCGGGCACCTGGCTCAGCGGATAGCTGGCCAGATCGGGTCCGGGGTCCTCACTGATCGAGCCCTTCGCCGACGTCGCCCACCCGCCGAGATAGATGCCCCCGATGCCCATCCGTTTCATCACCACGGCCTGGCCCGGCGAATACGGCCCGAAGGTGGTGATGCTCTTCTTGGCGGCGAACAGTTCGCGCAGGTAGGGGTAGAAGGCCGCGGCCGCCTCCCTGGCCACCGGATAGTCGGAGGGGATGGTGCCGCGTTGCTCGGCCACCTGGCGGGCCGAGTACAGGCGGGTCACCCCCTCGAAGCGCGGACTGTCGAAATAGGCCTGGGTGGCCGCAACATCCTCGTCGAACGGTGTGTCGGTCTGTGCGTTGGCTTCGATCGTGGCCATCTGTGCGCTCCTCGACTCGGGTATTTCAATCATTGCGGGAGTTCGGCCGGCTGGCACCGACTTGGCGTAATCGACCATATGCTCTGACGGTGACGATCGACCGGGCGGCGTTGGCCGCGGGCGGTATCCGCCTCGCATCGGGTGTCTCGTTCCTGGTCGACCCGCTGCGGGCGAACCGGTTGTGGGGATCGCCCGACGCACCCGATCCGACCGCGCGGTTGCTGCTGCGCTCGATGGGCTACCGCGACGCGCTGATCGGTGGGTTGCTGCTCGCCGCGGGCCTGCGCGGTGGGAACACCCGAGGATGGTTCCTGGCGTCGGGCGGCGCCGACGCGGCCGATCTGCTCGGCGGTCTCGCCGTGCACTCCGAGATGAGACGCTCGCAGCGGGTCATCGGCCTCGGCGGCGCGGTGGTCGGGATCGGCGTGGGGTTGTGGGGCGCGACCCGGCGCGGACCCCGAGCCGACCCGACGGCTCAGCCGGAGGCCTCGACGAGGTCGGCGCGGTAGCGCAGGCCCGCCGCGGCGTAGCAGCCGATCGCGAGCAGCTGCATCGTCGGCACCACGATCAGCAGGGCGTGCGCGAGGGCCTGCGCGCCGAACCGGGGGGCCAGGGTGTCGCTGATCAGCCCGGTCAGGAACGGGCCGACCGAACCGAAGACCGCGTTGAAGAACAGGAAGATCGCCGAGGCCGTGGCCCGCTGCCCGGGCGGCACCAGCCGCTGCACCGCCGCGATGGACGGCGCCAGATACGACGTGCCGATCGCGTAGCTCAACGCCAGCAGCCACACGCACGCCATCCGGTTGTCGACGACGAAGGCCAGTACCGACGCGGGCAGCAGCAGCGCCGTCATCGCGACCACGATCCACAGCGGCCACCGCGGGTCGCGTGCGGTCAGCCGGTCGGCCAGCCAGCCGACGATGAGCAGCCCGAGCACGCCGGTGACCCCGCTGGCCACACCGTAGGCCAGGCCCACCGCACTCAGGGACATGTCGCGGGTCCGCATCAGGAACGCCGGTCCGAACGTGGACAGCGAGTAGCCGGCCATCGACATCACCGCGGTGCCCGCGACGATGGCCAGGAAACTGGGCTTGCGCAGCAGCTCCCACCGGTTGACCGGGGCCCGCGGCGCGGCCGGGGCCGGTAGCGCCTGGCGGGCACCCACCAGCAGCAACACCGAGGGGGCGACGATCACGCTCAGCGCCCCCATGATGACGAATGTGGTCCGCCACCCGAAGGATTCGGCCAGCAGCCCGCCACCGAGGACGGCGGCCGCACTGGCCACCGGGATGGAGATCGTGATGACGGCGAGCGGCGCGGCGCGTCGCTCGGGGCGGAAATTGCGCGCGACGTAGGCGTGCGCCGCGGGAACGCTTCCGGCCTCGCCCACCGCGACACCCACCCTGGTGAGCGCGAGCTGCAGGCCGGACTGGACCGCGCCGCCGAGCATGGTCATGGCGCCCCACAGGGTCAGGCACCCGGCCACCACGGCGCCGTACGCGCCGCGGTCGGCGATCCGCGCGATCACGACGCCGAGTACCGCGTACACGATGAGAAACCCGAAACCGTTGATCACGCCGATCGCGGTGTCGGACAGGGCCAGATCGCCCTTGATTGGCTCGGCCAGCACCGACGGCAGGAACCGGTCGACGTAGTTCAACACCGACACGCCCGCCAGCACCCCGACCGCCGCCCAGGCCCGCGTGGGCCCGTGCGGCCGCGCCGCTCCCGGCGTCGTCACCGGGCGGTCGCCGAGTCCGCGATGCAGCGGAAGCCGATGTGGGTGGTGGCGCTGTCCTGCGATTGCGGGGACCGGGCGGCCGGCCGGTAGCGGTGGCAGTACTCCGGCGCGCACAGGTGCGAACCGCCCTTGATGGCCTGGTTGACCGACGGGTCGCCGCCCGGCGGCGGGCAGCACCCTGACGCCGGTTCGCCGGGCCGGTGGCGGGTGGTGTAGCGGGTGCTGGTCCACTCCCACACGTTGCCGATCATGTCCACCAGCCCGAATCCGTTGGCCGGGAAGGTCCCCACCGGTGACGTGCCGACCCAGCCGAGCGCACCGTCGTTGCGGTAGGGGAATGCGCCCTGCCAGGTGTTGGCCATCAGCCGCCCCCCGGGACGCACGTCCTCACCCCAGGCGTAGGTGGTGGCCGATCCGCCCCGCGCCGCGTACTCCCACTGCGCCTCGCTGGGCAGGCGACGGCCGGCCCAGGCCGCGTATGCCACGGCGTCGGGGTAGGCCACCTGCACCACGGGGTGCTCGGGCCGGTCAGCCACCGTGGAGTCCGGACCGAACGGGCGGCTCCAGCGGGCGCCGGGCGCCCACGTCCACCACTGCCGCCAGTCCCGCAGATCCACCGGGCCCGCGGTCGGCTGGAACGCCAGGCCGCCCGGCACCAGCTCTTCGGGCGGGACGCCGGGGAAGTCGGCCGGATCGAGCGGGCGCTCGGCGACGGTCACATACCCCGTGGCGGAGACGAACTCGGCGAACTGCGCGTTGGTGACCGGGTGGCGTTCGATCGCGAACGGCTCGACGGTCACCTCGTGCACCGGGGATTCCTCCGGGTAGAAGTCCGTCGACCCCATCCGGAACGGACCGCCGGGGAGGTCGACCAGTTCGGTGAGCATCGTGACAGGCTAGAGCGTGTCGAAACGGTGTCGCATCAACGGCTGCCGGCGCCGGATGCACGCGTCCGGCGCGGCCTTGAAATGTCCCGCCGACTTTATTAATGGTTTTCTCATTATGTGGCCAGCTATTGAATATCGGGTGGATGCGGTGCAAAACGAGTGGCCTGAGGTGCAGGTTCGTCGAGGTCAACGTGCTGGTAAGGCCTTTGACCGGGTGGCGGTCGGCCGCCGTCGGCGACCGAATTTCGCGTTCTCCACAAGATGCCCGACCGTGGCGAGCAAAATATGCTCGTCGCGGCAATCGTCGGGGTGGACGTCGGGTGGAGATGAGGAATTGAGGCCAACGGGGTGAAGACCGTACTGGGACTGTCGCTGACCTCCGGGTGCGTGGGTTGGGCCCTGGTCAGCGACGCCGAACCCGACGGATCGCCGTTGGACGATGACGCCTTCACCGTGGACGACGCCGATGAACTGGCCGAACGGGCGGCCACGGCGGCCCGTGGTGCCCGCGCCATCGCCGCCTCCAGCGGCCAGGACATCCGGTCGGTCGGCGTCACCTGGTCCGATGATCTCGGTGCCGAGGCCGGCACGCTGATCGCCGCCCTCAAGGCCGGCGGGTTCGGCGATGTCCGTCCGGTGCCCGCACCGGACAGGGACGACGGGGACGACGGCGACGATGACGGCGAGGCCGCCGCGACCGAGCTGTCGGTGGCCCAGGCCGCGGCGTACGCCGTCGCGACGGATGCGGTTCCGGCGCGGCGAAGCTGTCCCGCGCTGGTGCGCCGGGAACGCACCATGGTGTCGAACGGGCTGCGGATCGGCGGTGTCGCCGCCGCCACCGTGGTGGTCGCACTGCTGGTCGTCGGGTCGCAGTCGTCGGTCCGCAGCGGCCCGCAACCCGCCCCGGAGCCGCCGTCGGCCGCGCTGGCCGGAAGCCCGCAGATGATCGCGGTCGCCGTACCCCGCACGGAGGCCCCACGCGCCGCCGTGCTCGAATCCGAGACACCGACGACCGAGGTCGCCGAACGCACCCTGCGCGCCACCCAGGCCTACCAACCGCGCGAGCCGACCGTCGAAATCGCCGTGCCGCAGGCCAGCCCGGTGATGCAGGCCGCCGAACCCGCCCAGAGCATCCCGCCCCGGGCCGTTCCGGCCCAGCCGCCGGCCCAGGCCGTCGTGGCACAGGTGCCCCCGCAGGCCGCCCCGGCGCCGGTGCCCACGCCCGTGCAGGCCAACCCGGGCCTGGCCCCCGCTCCCGCGACCGATCCCATCGCGCACCTGCCGGTCGCGGCGCTGCCGGGCCCGGCGGGCCCGCAACTGTTCGCGCCGGGGCCGGTGCAGTCGGCGACACCGGCGACCGTCGGGGAACCGGCACAGCAGGCGCAGCCCACCACGCCCGCGCCTGGGCCGGCACCCCAGTTCGTCAACCCGTTCCTCGGTGCGCTGCCCTGACCCGAATCGGCTACGGCATCGTCGCCAGGTTGTTCCAGAGGTTTCTGAGGCTGAGCGTGCCGCCGAACAGTGTGGTGAAGTTCGTCGAGTCCACCAGCACGATGTCGCCCGCGCGGGCGCCGCTGGCGGGCAACCAGATGAGCGCGTTGAGCTCGGTGTTGCCTGCCTCGGTGAACGGATGCGGGCGGGTCAGGTCGACCGGCTGGCGCCCCAGCACTCGCACCGCGTCGCTCTCCGGCGCGGTGAGTTCGTAATGCGGCAGGTGCGGGTGGAAGTTGAATGTCGTGACGTCGGTGAGCAGCCCGGCGGAGTCCAGATCCGGCCGCGCCCGCAGCGGCGCGATCTGCGGGCCCGCCCCGGCGGCCCCAGGAAGCACGGCGGGCCGCAACCCCCAGTTGTTGTGCACCGGCACGTCCAGTGCCGCCATCAGTGAGCGGGTGTACCGGCCGAACCGCTGCTGGCGCGGCACCAGTGGGTCCCCGTGGTGCAGGTACTCAACCTGCCTGCGCGCATAGTCGTCGGTGTCGCCGACGTCGTGGTGGGGTGCCAGCAGCAGACATGTTCCCTCGCGCCCCAGCCAGCCCCGGATCGCCTCGACCTCGGCCGCCGAGGCCTGTTGTTGAGCCAACACATGGTCGAGACCGAAAACCAGCAAGGTGTCGCAGTCGTCGAGGACGCGGTCGTCGATCGGCTGGTGGTAGCCGGCCTGGTCGACCCGCTGGAACACCGCCACCGGATGCCCGGTGACGCTGCAGGCCAGCTCCTGGAACGCCAGGGTCGAGCGGTGGAACAGCTCGAGCGTCCCGGCGATGCCCTGCAGGAAATTCGCCGCCTGATAGTCGGGGGTTTCATAACTGGGCCACAACGCATTACGGACCTCGGTCATGGTGGAGAACCGGTTCTCCATCGCGGCCGGGTCGCGTTGCGCCTCCCACGGATAGCTCCACGTCCAGTAGATGCTGATCCTCCTGCGCCGGTCCGGTCGGCGGGGTAGATGGGTCTGGTTGTAGGTGCGGGCGCCGGTCATGGTCGATCCCTGCCGTCCAGGGTTGCCAGGTAGGTCAGGCCCGAGATGCCGGGCAGGAAGAAGTACGCTCCGCCCCGGAGCGTGGTGAAAGCCGGGATCCCTTTGTGCACCGTGCGGATCGGCCGCTTCGGGACGGTGAAGTCCATGGCCCCGTCCTGGCTGCCGCAGATCGGGTCGTGCTCGTTGCCCAGTTCGTGGAACGACTCGTCGTTGATCCACACGTTCTGCGCGAACTCGAACTGCCGGACCAGATCCGCACAGATGATGAACGCCGCGATCCCGCGGTCCGCACCGTCATCGGGTGCGCCGTCGGGCAGTTCGGGACCGTAGGTGGCGCCCCTGCGGATCATCCTGCGGCGGTTGAGGTAGTGCGCGGTGTCCCGCGGGTTCAGCCGGCGGGCGTGCGCGCCGAGCGGACAGGCATAGCCGAACGGATCCATCTCCCCGTAGTTGAAATCGTTGTTGCGCATGAGGTCTGCGCCCAGTTCGGGATCGTCGCGGTCGGGGCTGAGCACCAGGGGAGCGCCGGACCGCCAGCGGCCCATGAACTTCGCCGCGAGCAGTTCCGGGCCCTGCGGGCTGTCGGAATGCTCGTCCAGATAGTCGCGGAACACCGCGACGTGCTCGGCGAGTCGTCGGTACGCC
Source organism: Mycobacterium sp. NPDC003449 (assembly GCF_053588415.1). NCBI lineage: Bacteria > Bacillati > Actinomycetota > Actinomycetes > Mycobacteriales > Mycobacteriaceae > Mycobacterium > Mycobacterium sp. NPDC003449. Next base: position 31,706 of record NZ_JBSFPX010000030.1, on the reverse strand, counting down.
ATGAACGTTCCGTTGCGCGACAACGCGTCCGGCTGTGGCAGGTTGGCGGGCGGGCCGGCCTCGTCCGGGTAGCCGAGGATGAACTCGCCCGGGCGCAGCGGCGCTCCCGAGCCCGGTGTGGGCTGCTCACCGGAGCCCTCGATCACCGGCTGCGACAGCCGGTCCCGGAATCCGAAATGGTCGTGGGCGTGGTCGAACGGCGGCGTCGAATTGAGGTCGAGGTGTGAAAGGCTGCGAACCCCTTCGGTTCTGGCGAGTAGCCTGTCGTGCTCGGCGATCGAACGCCCGCACTGTTCTGCGGTGCGGGCGAACAGGATCGCGATCGCGTGCAGGTCGGCACCGGCCAGGCCGCCGACCCAGTGCTCGGGGGCGTTGGCCCCGGTGTCACCGAGGATGGCGGCCCGGGCCACCATCCCCTCGCGAAACGCGTCGGGGAACGTCGCCAGCGAGTCTTCGGGTACGCCGAGCGCGCGCAGACCGGTCCAGGTGAACGCCAACGAGACCCAGCGGTCGGAATCGTCCATGGTGGCCGCCACATCGGCGGCCGACTGCACCTTGTCCGCGAGTTCGGACAGCCAGGCCCGCCCGCCCGAGGGCGTGTCGAACGTCAGGAATTCGTACCGGCCGGTGATGGCCGGGGTCCGGGTCAGCACGATGTGCTGGATGTCGTCGAGTTCGAGCATCGCGCGCGACCCCGGTCACTGCATCTGGTCGAGCATGTCGGAGAACGCGGCTTTGAGCCGCAGGGCCTTCTTGATCTCGTCGGCCGTCACGTACGGGTACTCCCCGTACTCCAGGAAGCTGGGCACGTGGTGGCGGCGAACGAACTCCACGAAGGCGGCCGGGTTTTCCTTCCAGTCGTCCGGGAAGCCCTCCAGGTTGGTGAAGACCGTGGTGATGCCGGTCTGGCTGAACAGTTGCACCGCATCCTCGGTGTACTTGTCGAAATCGGTGTCGAAGATGCCCTGGTATTGGAAGTGCAGTCCCGACCCGACATCGAACAGCTGCCAACGCAAATAGTGCAGCTTCAGCGGGGCGAGCACGTCCGGGCTGCCCGCCACCGCATCCTCGATCAGCTTCCCGTGGGCGCGGATCGCCTCCTCGCAGCCCGCCTTCACCTTCGCGATGATCGAAAATCCGTAACAGGCAGGTGTTCTCGGGAAGACCGGGCCGTAGCGGCCCCGTTCCATCCGGAAGTAGCCCTGCGGTGGGATGGCCATCGCCGCGGGTCTGGTCCAGTCGTATCCGGTGGCCATGGTGCGCTCCGTCCACTCGCCCCGATGGCGGCGAACATTAGCACCGCGCGGGCCGGGACCAGCCCATTTTCGCCATCGATAATTTGACATGTCGGTGGCATTGGGCGAAACGTCGCGAGAACTCCAGCATTCGGCGTATCGTCCGCTGAGTCGGGGCCGTTTGAGGGGTTGGCCACGGACGAATGAGGATGATTGGCGTGATGTGGCGGTACGCGGCCGTCGCCGGTGCGGCCGCGCTGATCTCGGGCGTGCTGTTCGCGCCTGCGGTCCAGGCGTATTCGAACACCCCGACCGAAACTCTCGAGGTGCCCTCGGCGGCGATGGGCCGCGACATCCGCGTGCAGTTCCTCGACGGCGGACCGGGTTCGCACGCGCTGTATCTGCTCGACAGCATGGAAGCGGGCGACGACCGCAACGGCTGGGACATCAACACCGCGGCCTTCGACTGGTATGCCGGCACCGGGATCTCGGTGGTCATGCCGGTCGGCGGGAAATCCAGTTTCTACAGCGACTGGTACGCACCGGCGGCGGGCAACGCGGGCACGACCACCTACAAGTGGGAGACCTTCCTGACCGCCGAACTACCGGCCTGGCTGGCCACCAACCGCGACACCGCGGAGAGCGGAAACGCCGTCGTGGGGCTGTCCATGGGCGGCTCGTCGGCCCTGACTCTCGCGGCCTACTACCCCGATCGGTTCATCTTCGCGGGTTCGCTGTCCGGCTTCCTGAACCTGTCGGCCGCGGACTGGCCCGGCAAGGTGCGGATCGCGATGATGTGGAACGGCGGATTCGACCCGGACGATATGTGGGGGCCGCCGGGGGATCCGGCCTGGGCCCGCAACGATCCCACCGTCAACGTCGGCCGTCTCGTCGCCAACGGCACCAGGATCTGGGTGTACTGCGGCAACGGCACGGCCCGCGACCCCGCGCTGGCCAGTCCGGATGCCCCGATCGGAGGTCTGGGTTTCCTGGAGGGATTCGCGATCGACTCGAATCGGGCGTTCACCGATGCCTACATCGCGGCCGGCGGCGACAACGGGGTGTTCGACTTCCCGGACGGCATCCACAGCTGGGGGTACTGGGGGCAGGAGTTGCAGCGGATGAAGCCCGACCTGCTACGGGTGCTCGGTGCGTCCCCCGACCGCCGCGCGGGCCCAGTCCCGGACGACGCCCTTGGCGACCTTGCCGTTACCGGTCAGCGGTAGCTCATCGGCGAACAGGATATGGCGGGGCCGTTTGAAACCCGCCAGCACCGACCGGACGTGGTCGATCAACTCCTGCTCGGTCGGCTCGCGACCGGCGACCGCGACGACGACCGCGCACACCGCCTCGCCCCAGTACTCGTCGGGGACCCCGACGGCCGCCACCTGATCCACATCGGGATGGCCGGACAGGGTGTCCTCGACCTCGCGGGAGGACACATTCTCACCGCCCGTGACGATGATGTCCTTGAGCCGGTCGACGACGGACAACCGGCCGTCGGTGTCGATCCGGCCCATGTCGCCGGTGCGCAGCCACGGGCCCACCGCGCCGTCGGGCCAGAAACCGGGGGTGACCTGATCGCCCCGGACCGCGATCTCGCCGACCGCATCCACCGGTAGCGCGGTGCCCGCCGCATCGAGGATCGCGATCTCGACCCCGGCATGGGGGTGTCCGGCGCTGGTGAGCAATCCGACCTCCCCGGCGGCCCCGGCCCGATGCTCGCGCGGGCCCAGGAACGTGACGTTGCCTGCGGTTTCGGTCATACCGTAACCCTGATGGAAGTCGACGCCGAGCACCTCGATCGCCCGGCGCAGCAACCCGAGCGGCATCGCGGCCGATCCGTAGGCGATGGCCCGCAGGGTCGGAAGTTCGATGCCGGTGCGTCGCAGGTGGTCCAGCAGCGCATGCAGCATGGTGGGAGCCAGCGAGCACGACCGCACACCGTGCGCGGTGACCAGTCCGGCGAACTCGTCGGGGCGGAATCGCCGGGTCAGCACCACCGTCGAGGCCACCGAGTGGTGGACCAGCAGGTTGTATCCGGCGATGTGGCACATCGGGAACGGCAGCAGATACACCCCGCCCGGCTCGACCGACCGGCCCGCGACGGTGCCCCGCACCGCGGCCAGTATCGAACGATGGCTGTGTACAACACCTTTCGGAACACCGGTGGATCCGCTGGTGAACAACAGCCAGGCCGGATCGTCCGGATGTGCGGTGGCGGCGGACCGCGGATCACCCGTGGTGGCCGTTTCCCATTCCGCCGATTCGAAGGTCACGATGCGCGTGGTGGTTGATGCATCGGGCAGCGCGGACAGGTAGGCGGCGTCGCCGAGCAGCACGGCGGGACGGGTGGCCGCGAGCTGCGCGGCCTGCTCGGCCGGGTGCAGGCGCTGGTTGATCATGGTGAGTACCCGGCCGGCGCGCGGCACACCGTAATACAGCTGGGCGTAGGCCGCGCCGTTGTCGGCGATCACCGCCACCCGGTCACCCGGTGCGGTGTGCTCGGCCACCCAGGATGCGACACAACGGATCTGGCGGTCGAACTCGGCGAACGTCACCGTCGCGCCCGCATCGGTGATCAGTGCGGACCGCTGGGGTGCGGCCGCCGCCGCCACCGTTACCAACTCGTGCAGCAGGCTCGCGGTCGGGTCGCTCATCTCGGCCTCACCGTTCCAGGACCGCTCCGGGTCGGCGCGTGTCGTCGGGGATATGTTGGATGAAACTGTAGTTCGATTGCTGCGTGCCGCACGCCCCGATCCGGAGACGGTCATGAAACCTCATCGCTGCGCAGTCGTCGGCGGCGGCGTCATCGGAGTCGCGGTCGCACGCGAGCTCACCCGTCGGCTGCCGGGCGCGACCGTCACCGTCTTCGAGAAGGAGGCCGGGCTCGCCTCCCATCAGACCGGGCACAACTCCGGGGTGATCCACGCGGGCCTGTACTACGAGCCGGGCGGCCTCAAAGCCCAGTTGTGCCGGCGCGGTGTCGGGCTGCTCAAACGGTTCTGCGAAGAGCGGGCCATCGCCGTCGACGAGTGCGGCAAGGTGGTCGTCGCGCAGAACGATGTCGAGATGGTGAGACTCGACGAGATCGCGCGTAAGGCGAAGGCCAACGGCGTGCCCGGGGTCCGGCTGATCGGCGGGGAGGAACTGCGCGAGGTCGAGCCCTACGTCACGGGCAGGCGCGCACTGCACTCGCCGCATACGGCCATCGTCGACTACGTGGCGGTGACCATGGAACTGGCCCGCGACATCGAGGACTCCGGAGGGTCGATCCGGTGCGGCCATGAGGTCACCTCGATTGCCGAGACCGTCAGGGGAGTCGAAGTCCGCACGCCGGATTCGGCCGAGGAGTTCGACCTGGCCGTCACCTGCGCGGGGCTGCAATCCGACCGGGTGGCACGGACCGCGGGGGACCCCAAGTCCCCACGGATCATCCCGTTCTTCGGTGACTACGTCCTGCTCAGCCCCGAGAAGCGGCATCTGGTGAAGGGGCTGGTCTATCCGGTGCCCGACCCGAAATACCCTTTCCTGGGAGTCCATCTCACCCGGCGGATCGACGGCGAGATCATGCTCGGCCCCAATGCGTTCCTCTCGCCGGGGCGCGAGGCCTACCGCTGGTCGCAGGCGCGTCCCGCCGATGTCGTCGCCACCATGGCGTTCCCGGGGTTCTGGAGGTTCGCGGCGCACAACGTGCCGACGGCGGTGCGCGAGTCCGCCACGGTGCTCAGCAGGCGGCGCTTCGTCGCGAACGCCGCACGCTACGTTCCCGGGATCGGCGTCCACGACGTCGTCGCCGGAGGCCGGGGGATCCGCGCCCAGGCAATGGCCGCCAACGGGGACCTGATCGACGACTTCGCCATCAGCGGCGGCGGTCGCATCACCCATGTGCGCAATGCGCCGTCGCCGGGAGCCACGTCGTCCATGGCGATCGCCGAGTACGTCGTCGCGCGGGTGCTCGCCGATGCCGGGCCGTCATGACGGGTCGACGCTGGTGGCCCCCATCGCCGCCCGGACGGGTGTGATCGTCGGCTCGGGATAGCCGGCCGCGGTCACCGTCGAGCGCACCGCATCGCCGACACTGTCGGCACGTTCGGTGGGCACCAGCGCGATCACGCAGCCACCGAACCCGCCTCCGGTCATCCTGGCGCCCAGCGCGCCGGCCCGCACCGCGGTATCGGCGATCAGGTCGATATGCGGCGTGGTGATCTCGAAATCGTCGCGCATCGAGGCATGCGAGGCGGTGAGAATCCGGCCCAGCCCGGCGTAGTCGGAAACATCGAGCGCCGCGACGACGTCGAGAACCCGTTGGTTCTCGGTGAGAATGTGCCGGGCGCGCCGGGCATCCTCGACATCGGTGAGGACGTCGAGCGCGGCAGGCCCTCGGGTCTGCACCTCGCGCAGGGAGGCCACCCCCAGCGCGGCCGCCGCCCGCTCGCAGGAGGCGCGCCGCGCGGCGTACTCGCCGCCGGCATGACGATGCGCGGCGTGCGAGTTCATCACTAACAGCGTGATACCCGCCGCATCCGGGTCGAACGGTACGGGCCGCACCGTGACATCGCAGAAATCGACGAGCATCGCATGGCGGGGCTCACCGAACAACGAGGCGAGCTGATCCATCAGCCCGGTCGGTGCGCCGACGTAGTCGTTCTCGGCCCGCTGCGCGATCCGGGCCTGCTCGATGCGGTCGATGTCGGTGCCGGTGGCGAGCGCACCAAGCACCGCGCATTCCAGCGCCGCCGAGGACGCCAGGCCGGCACCGATCTCCACATCGCTGGTGATGGTCATGGTGCCACCGGTCACCGGGTGACCGAAGGTGGCCAGCGCCCAGACGATCCCGGCGGGGTAGGCGGCCCAGCCGGTGATCTCACCGGGACGGGTGGCGAGCGGTATCGCCACATCGCCGGCTTCGTGATCGCTGCGCACCGTGAGGGTGTCCGACCCGTCCGGCCAGTAGCCGACCACGACGCGTTGCGGCAGGGCGATGGGCAAGGCCCAGCCGAGGTTGTAGTCGGTGTGCTCGCCGATCAGGTTGATCCGGCCCGGGGCCGCGTACCCGATGGTCTCGGTCATCCTCACAGCTCCCGAAGTCGCGCTGCGACGCTCTCCGGCGTCACGTCGCCGATGAAGGCGTCCATCGCCGATTCCGAACCGGCCAGGTACTTGAGCTTGGTCGCGCTGCGCCGCACCGACATCAACTCGACGTGGAAGTAGCCCTCGCGCTGAGTGTCGTCGTCGCGGTACTGGTGCAGTGCCGAGATGTAGGGCAGCTGGGTGGGATACATCCGGTCGAATCGCTGCAGGATGTCGCGGTAGATCTCGGCGAATCCGTCGAGCTCGTCGTCGTCGAGGTCGAGGAGATTGTGCGCGAAGCGATTCGGATAGATGTGGACCTCCACGGGCCAGCGTGCGGCGAATGGGACGAACGCGGTGAACAGGTCGGTGCGGGCGACGATCCGCGCGCCCGCGGAGAGTTCGGCGGCCAGCAGATCGGCGAACAGATTGGTGCCGTTGGCCGCCCGGTGGCCGTGCGCGGCACGCAGCATGTGTTCGGTGCGCGGGGTCAGGTACGGATAGCCGTAGATCTGCCCGTGCGGATGGTTGAGCGTGACGCCGATCTCCTCGCCGCGGTTCTCGAAACAGAACACCTGCCGTATTCCGCTGCGGCCGAGCAGATCCGCGGTGCGGTGCCGCCACGCCGACACCACCAGCCGGGCCTGGGGGCCCGGCAGCTGGGCGAAGGCCCCGGTGTGATCGCTGGAGAAGCTGATCACCTCGCACCGGCCGTACCCGGGTGCCGAGACGAAATCGGTGCCCGTGGTCCCGGTGGTAGTGGCCAGCGCGCCGGTGTTCGTATCCCCGGACAGGCTGGGGAAGCGGTTCTCGAACACCACGACGGCGTAGTCCGCCGCCGGGATCTCGCTGGTCTGCCCGGACGGTCCCGGGCAGAGCGGGCACTGGTCGGCGGCGGGCAGATGGGTCCGATCCTGGCGCAGCGCCGCGATCACCACCCACTGCCCGGTCTGGCGGTCGAAACGCAGCTGGGACTGCTGGTCCCCGCGGGGCGGCAACGGGCGCCGGTCCGGGACGGGGGCCGGGGTGTGGCCCGGCAGGGCGAAATACAGCTGTTCGCGGCCGTCGGCAAGCGTCCAGCGCAGCGGTTCGGTCATGACCGTCCCGTCACCGCGGCCAGCACGACGTCACCGACCAGACCCGCCAGCGCGGCGCGGCCCTCGGCGGCGAGCCCGTCGTCGACGATCAGCGTGTCGACCTGGCCCAGACCGGCGAACACGTTGGTGCCGATCTCCCCGTATTTGGAGTGGTCGGCCAGCACCACGGTCCTGGCCCCGATGCCGATCAGGGTCCGGTTCGTCTGTGCCTCGGCGATATTCGGCGATGTCAACCCGGCCTCCGGGTCGAAACCGTGCACACCCAGGTAGGTGGCGTCGACCCGGAAGGAGGCGATCGAGGCGTCGGCGATCGGTCCGACCAGGGCGTCGGACGGGGTGCGCACCCCGCCGGTGAGATAGACCAGGGGAGCGTCGGTGCCCTCGGGGGACGGCGCGGTCAGGACCTCGAAGACGGTCAGCGAATTGGTCACCACGGTGATCGACGACCGGTTCCGCAGCCTGCGGGCGAGTTCGGTCGTCGTGGTGCCCGCGCTGATCGCGATGGTGACGCCGTCGGCGACCGAGGCCGCGGCGACGTCGGCGATCGCGGCCTTCTCGATGCGGTGCTGGGCGGCCTTGACCGAGGACCGCGGCTCCTCACCGCGGTTGTGCCGGGTGAGCGCCCCGCCGTGCACCTTGCGCAGCAGATCCTCGGCGTCCATGGCGTCCAGATCACGACGCACCGTCATCTCCGACACGGCCAGGTGCGCGGCCAGGTCGGCAACCCGGACCGCTCCGTCCGACTCCAGTGCGCGCAGGATCGCGCGGCGGCGTTCGGCGGCCAACATCGGCGATGACACCTCCTCGATCACATGCGGCAAGCGAACAGTAACAAACAGATTCTCACGGAACGCGACATGTGAATGAGGATTTGCTGTTAGGTTCTGATTGTTTTCGTTGGAACATGATCACTTCAGAAGGTGTGAATGACCCTGACCGCTACCCCGACCACGTCCACGCTGGCCGCCGAAAGCGTCCTGCGCCTGCCCGTCGGTGCCGTCGACTATCTGCTGATCGCCATCTACTTCGTCTTCGTGCTGGGGATCGGCTACATCGCCCGCAGCCAGATCTCGACCAGCCTGGACTTCTTCCTGTCCGGCCGCCGCCTGCCCGCCTGGGTGACCGGCCTGGCCTTCGTGTCGGCCAACCTCGGCGCCATCGAGATCATGGGCATGTCGGCCAACGGCGCCGAGATCGGCCTGTCCACGATGCACTACTACTGGATCGGCGCGGTCCCGGCCATGCTGTTCCTCGGCGTGGTGATGATGCCGTTCTACTACGGCTCCAAGGTGCGCAGCGTGCCCGAATTCATGCGCAGGCGCTTCGGTCCGGGCGCACACCTGGTCAACGCCATCAGCTTCGCCGTCGCGCAGGTGCTGATCGCGGGCGTCAACCTGTTTCTGCTGGCCACCGTCATCAACGTGCTGCTCGGCTGGAACCGGTGGTTGTCGCTGGTCGTCGCCGCGGTCATCGTGCTCACCTACACCGCGCTCGGCGGGCTCTCGGCGGCCATCTACAACGAGGTGCTGCAGTTCTTCGTGATCCTGGCCGCGCTGGTGCCGCTCACCGTCTTCGGCCTGATCAAGGTCGGCGGCTGGAGCGGGCTGAAGGACAAGGTTATCGACACCATGTCCGACGGCACCAGGACCGCATCGGTGCACGAGCAGCTCACCACCTGGCCGGGCCAGGCGCTCTCGGGCTTCAGCAGTCCGCTCTGGTCGGTCATCGGCATCGTCTTCGGCCTCGGCTTCGTGCTGTCCTTCGGCTACTGGACCACCAACTTCGTCGAGGTGCAGCGGGCCATGGCGTCGGATTCGATCTCGGCGGCCCGGCGATCGCCGATCATCGCCTCGTTCCCGAAGATGTTCATCCCGTTCGTGGTGGTGATCCCCGGCATGATCGCGGCCGCCGCGATCGGTGACGTCATCCAGCTGAAAACCACCGGCGCGGGTGAGATCACCTACAACGACGCGATGTTGGTGATGATCCGCGACATCCTGCCCAACGGTCTGCTCGGAGTCGCCGTCACCGGACTGCTCGCCTCGTTCATGGCCGGTATGGCGGCCAACATCTCGGCGTTCAACACGGTGTTCAGCTACGACATCTGGCAGCAGTACGTGGTGAAGGACCGCCCCGACGGCTACTACATCCAGGTCGGGCGGGTCGCGACCGTGGTGGCGACGGTGGCGGCGGTGTTCACCGCACTGATCGCCGCGGGCTACTCCAACCTGATGGACTATCTGCAGACGCTGTTCGGGTTCTTCAACGCACCGCTGTTCGCCACGTTCATCCTCGGCATGTTCTGGAAACGGATGACCGCGACGGCCGGCTGGACCGGGCTGGTGGCCGGAACGCTTTCCGCGGTATTCGTTTTCATCCTCGGCGAGACCGGCGTGATCAACCTGCCCGGGCAGGGCGTGCCGTTCGTGGCGGCCGCCGCGGCGTTCGTCGTCGACATCCTGGTGAGCATCGCGGTCAGCATGGTCACGGCCCCCAAGCCCGCAGCGGAGCTGGCCGGCCTGGTGTACTCGGAGACCCCGCGCGAGATCTTCCACGACCCGGACAGCGTTGGAAAGCCGTGGTACCTCAAGGCGGCGCCACTGGCCGGAGTCGCACTCGCCCTGACCATCATCCTCAACATCATCTTCCACTGAGCCGGAGTTCACATGTCCAGTCCCGTCACCAACGGCACCAACCGCAAACCGCGCCTGCGGCTGTTCGACATCCGCTCCATCATCGGTGCCCTGATGGGGATCTACGGTGTGGTGCTGCTCATCGCCGGGCTGGCCCCGGCCATCCTGGCCCCGCGTGAGGACGGGCCCGCCGACAATCGGGTCGACCTCTACATCGGCACCGACGCCAACTGGTGGGTGGGCCTGATCCTGGTCGTCGTGGCGGCAATCTTCTTCGCCTGGGCCTACTTCCGGCCGGTGAGCGTCGAGGAACCCGCCGCGGATACGACGCCGCCGGAGCCGCACCCCGGCGGGTAGCCTCCGGCGATGAGCTGGTGGATGGCCGGTGCGCACCGGACACTCGCCGAACACATCCCGGCGCGGCCGTCGCAGGTACGGGATTTCTACGCCGACCTGGAGAACATCGTCCAGCTGCACCCGCTGGTCGAGTCCGTGCACCGCACCTCACGAACCACAACCGCGAGCACATATCGGATCAGGGACCGGATTCCATTGGGGCCGATCACCTTACCCATCACCTACCGGGCCAGGATCGAGGTCGCCGATCCCGGTGTGGTGACGGCGCAGGCGCGCCAGTTCCCCCGGGTGGGGCTCGACAGCACGGTGTCGTTCGAGCCGGAGGCCGGCGGCACCCGGGTCACCGAACGCCTGCACATCACCGCGCCGCGGCCCCTGCTGTCCGTCACGGTCAGCCAGGCGGTCGCGGCCCACATCGCGACCTGGGCCGGTATCCGCCAGTACTTCGGTGGTGCCGCCGGCTAGGTGGCCACCGGATCGCCGGCGGCCCGCAGGCTTTGTGCCGCTATGCCCTTGGCCCAGCGGTAATCGGCCTTGCCCGCGGGGGAGCGCACGATTCTGGATTCCCGGAGGAACGCCTTGGGGACCTTGTAGCGCGCGATCGACGTTTCGCAGACCCGTGCCAGTTCCTCATCGGTGGCCGATGCGCCGTCGGCGAACTGCACCACCGCGACCACCTCGCTGCCCCAGCGGTCCGACGGCCTGCCGACCACCACGACGTCGTACACCGCCGGGTGGGCGGCCACGGCCCGTTCGACCTCCTCGGCGAAGATCTTCTCACCGCCGGAGTTGATGGTCACCGAGTCCCGGCCCAGCAGCTCAATCCGGCCGTCCGTCAACACATTCGCCCGGTCGCCCGGCACCGACCAGCGCACCCCGTCGATGGTGGGGAAGGTGCGGGCGGTCTTGGCCTCGTCGCCGAGATAGCCCAGCGGGATCAGGTCCCTGCGGGCCAGCCAGCCGCCACCCTCGCCGGGGCCGAGCACCCGGCTCAGGTCCTCGGCCACCACGCCGGTATCGGCCTGCGGATCGAACGTCGCGGCCTGGGCCTGCCCGCCCGCGGTGCCTGATTCGCGGCTCGCCGCGGTGCCTGATTCGCGGCTCGCCGCGGTGCCTGATTCGCGGCTCGCCGCGGCGGTCGAGTACGTGCTCATCTGCGCACCCGATTCCGATGCGCCGACCGCGTCGAGCAACATCAGGTGCGGCAGCGCGGTCAGCAGGCGCTCGCGCACCGTCGGGGACAGCGGCGCACCGCCGTTGGTGATCGTCACCAAACCGGACAGGTCGTAGGAGCCCTTCTCGATCTCATCGAGCAGGGGCCGGGCGATGGCGTCGCCGACCACCGGAATGCCCAGCACCCGTTCGCGTTCGGCCAGCCGTAGCGCGGCGTCGGGACGTAACCGGACCACATCGTCGGGGATCACCAGGGTGCCGCCCGTGGTGACCGTGTTGTAGGCGGCCCACTGTGCGGCACCGTGCATGAACGGCGGGATCATCAGCAGCGACATCGCACCGGCCGATGCGCGGGCCTTCTCGGCGAGCTCCTGGTAGGAGGCCAGGCAGGTATCGCTGCCGAACGGCCGCCCACCCATCGAGGACAGGAAGATGTCGTGTTGGCGCCAGAGCACGCCCTTGGGCATGCCGGTGGTGCCGCCCGTGTAGAGGATGTACAGATCGTCCCCGGAGGGTGCGGGCATCGCACCGGCCGGTGCCGGGGTGGCCACGACGGTCTCATAGTCCACCGCGCCGGGCAGCAGATCGTTGCCGGACTCGTCGGCGACCTGGATGAGCACCCGCAGATTCGGCAGCCGGTCGCGGATCGCGGCCACCCTGGGAGCGAATTCGGCGTTGTAGATCAAAGCCGCCGCGTTCGAATCGGTCAGCAGGTAGTGCAGCTCCTCCTCGACGTAGCGGTAGCTGACGTTGAACGGGGCCACCCTGGCCCGGTAGCCGCCGATCATCGATTCGAGGTACTCGTTGCCGTTGCGCAGGTAGATGCCGAGGTGGTCCTGCCCGGATTCGTGCCCGGCCAGCGTGTTCCGCTCGGCGTGCACCCCGAGGCCGGCCGACACCAGATAGTGGGCGAAGCCGTCCACCCGGGCATCGACCTGCGCGTAGCTCAACCGGCGGTCCCGCCACACCAGGAAGGTCTGGTCGGGAATGGCCTCGGCCACCGTGGAAAAGACCGCGGACAGGTTGAACGTCACGTCACCGCTCATGGCACTCGCTCCCGTGTCACCGATATGGGCCTTCGACCATACATCGGTCACATGACTGTATGGCCAGCGGTCCAGGTCACACGATCAGCCGGGGAAGAAGCCGTTTCCGGTCAGCGCACCGGGCTGCCAGCCCTGGGCTCCCAGGCACAGCATCGGCCGGCCGTCGGGGGCCTGGGCCGCGGTCTGCGGGCCCGGGCACGGTGACCCGATCTCCTGCACCCCCTGCAGCGGATAGGCGTAGGTCCAGAACCCGGTGTACACCGGCGGCCACTGGTTGGGGATCCACCGGCACTGCATCGCCACCCCACCGGGACCGCGGCCGAAGACGTTGCGCTCCCAGCTGGTGCACGGCGCGCCGTTGTGCGCCTCGTAGCTCATCCCGGGCACATCGGTCGCATAGCGGCCCGGCTCGTCGAAGTACATGTTGGAGTCGTCGTCGGCGACCGCGCCCGGCGCCAGCGCCACTGCGGCACCGGCGACTGCCGCGGCGGCGAAGAGTTCGCGAATCATGTCCCACCCTCGGGTTTGCCCGGCCGCCACGACCTGCTCGTCGGCCCTGGGCCAGAAGCCTAACCGGTGCCCACCGCGCACCGTCGGCTTTTGTCGCCGGATCAGCCCGCGGGGTCCTGCCCGTCGGTACCGGGGGTGTCGGTGTCGAGTACGCCCACCGCGATGCCGTACGGCAGGAACCGCACCCGCCGGGACGGATCGGTATTGCCCGCGTTGGCCCGCAAGGCGTCGAGTTCGGTGGGAAAGACCTGCTCGATGTGGGCGCCGCCGCCGTCGTCGACGGTGAAGATCGCCCACACGCCGTCCCCCTTCTCACCGGTGGTCTCCGGTTCGGTGCGGGGCCGCGACATCCGGGTGACCTCATCGATCAACCCGGCCCAGCCGGGCTGCCCACCCGCGCCGGTGAAGTATCTGCCGAGCCCGTCCAGCGCGTCGCGCAAGCCTTCGCCCGCCTCGCGCGCGACCCGGTCGAACTCGTCGGGATCGAACCCGAAAGGCCCGAAAGGTCCGTTGCCGCTCATCGCGTCCTCCTCAGCCACACACGGTCAACTTCCAGTGTGCGCGCAGCCGGCCGGCTGCGGCATGGTAAATGCACCCTATGGCCTTCACCCGTGCCGACCTCATCGCGACGGTCGAACAATCCCCGCAGGCAGCAGCCGCCCACGATCGGGCCGGATGGGTCGGCCTGTTCGCTGACGGCGCACAGGTCGAGGATCCGGTGGGGTCGCGGCCGCACCGCGGGCGCGAGCCGATCGGGCGGTTCTACGACACCTTCATCGGCCCCCGCCAGATCGCCTTTCACCGGGACGTGGACCTCGTCGACATCGAGGCGGGCAGCGTGATCCGCGACCTCGAGCTCGAGGTCGCCATGGGGTCGTCGGTGACCATGCGGATCCCGGCCTACCTGCGCTATGCGCTGCGCCAGGAGCAGGGCGGTCCGCGGATCGCCGAACTGCAGGCCTATTGGGAACTGCCCGCCATGGTCGGACAGTTCGGGCGGCACCGGCTCGGTGCGGTGCGGCCGGGCCTGGCGCTGACCTCGGCGCTGTTGCGCAACCAGGGACCGGCCGGCGCGGCCGGATTTGCCGGCGGCTTCCTCGGCGCGGGCGGGCGCGGCAGGCGCCTGGTCGCCGGGCTGCTCGACGATCTGTGCGCCGGCGACGAGGTCGCCGTGCGCCGGCGGCTGACCAGCGGATCGACGGTGCTCGCCGGCGAGCGGTCCCCGCTGGCCACGTCGAGCCTGGTGGCGTCGACGGTCGGCGCCTCCTGGCGCAAGCTCATCGGGTCAGGCGCCAGCCTGGTGGCCGGGCTGGACCGGGACGGTCGCCGCGCGGTGCTGATCGCCGACCTCACGCCGCGTCCGTGGACGGTGGGCCGGTTGCGGTACTTCGCCGAACCGGCCTGACCCCGGCCCGCCCACGTTGCGGCCCGGTTGTGCCGCCGCGGGCGGCCGGCGTGAGAATGTATTCACACCATGGCTGACCACCACTACATCACCTACGAGGAATTCGGCCGCCGGTTCTTCGAGATCGCGGTCTCCGAGGACCGCGTCGGCGACGCGATCGGGGCGATCGCGGGCGACGAGTTCGAGCTCGGCCCGATCGCCCAGGGCCCCGGCAGAATCGCCAAGGTCACGGCCCGGGTGAAGATCCAGAAGCCCCGGGTGAGCCGCAACGTGGGGGACACGATCACCTTCTCGATCCGGATACCGCTGGAAATCGAGTTGACCATCGACCTGCGCATCGACCGGCCCCGGTTCATGGTGTTCGGCGAGATCGCCTTGCGGGCATCGGCTCTGGCCGCGCAGCCGCTGCTGCTGATCCTCGATGTGAAGAAACCCCGCCCGTCCGACATCTCCATCCACGTCACCTCGACATCGCTGCGGGCCGAGCTGCTGCGCATCCTGGCCGGAGTGGATGGCGAGATCAAACGCTTCATCGCCGCGCATGTGGCGGGGGAGATCGACAGCCCGGAATCGGAGCGGGCCAAGGTGATCGACGTCGCCAAAGAGCTCGACTCGGCCTGGGCCGGGCTCTGACGCGGCGCCGGTCAGGCGCTCAGGCTCAGCAACGCCGGCCGGCGCGGTTCCCGTCCGATCCCGGCCGACCGGCCGCGCAGGTGACGCCAGATCCAGGGCATCAACATGTTCTGCGTCCACAACGCCTGCGAATAGGCCCTCGACCGGAACGACTGAGGTTGCGCGACACCGCTGGCGAGCGCCCAATCATGGCTGCTGCCAGGCAATCCCAACGCCTCCGCGGCCGCGGCGGCGAACAGCATGTGCCCCCGCGCCGAGCCGTGGATCCGGTCCGGGCTCCAGGTCTCGGCCTCGCGCATCGACGGGGCCGAGTACAGGTCGACGAGCCGGAACCGGTACCTGGCCGCGGCCCCGGTGATCGCGGAGTTGATCCGCAGCACCCGCCTGCTCAGTAGCCGGCCCACCGGCAGGATCTGGGTGATGTCGGGGAACGTCGTGGTCACGACGGTGGCCCCGGATCCGCTGAGCGCGGCGTAGATCCGGTCCAGATCGGTCAGTGCGCGGTCGAACGCGCGCCCCGGTCGCGTCACGTCGTTCATCCCGATACAGACGGTCACCAGGTCCGGATTCATCGCCAGTGCCCGCGGAAGCTGATCGGTCAGGACGTCGCGGATGCGGTGGCCGCGAACCGCGAGGTTCGCATATCCGAGACCCGGGCGCAGCCCGTCGACTTCGGCCGCGAGGCGGTCGGCGAAGCCCATCAGGCCGGCCGTATCGTCGCCGTCCCACAAGCCTTCGGTCTGACTGTCGCCGAGTGCGACATACCGGGTGAAACCAGCCACGTTGGCGACTTTAGCGCCGGGGCGGCGGTCAGCACCCGCGACCCCACCGGCGAACGGCAACAAAAAGGCGCCCGAATCGGGCGCCCTGTCTTGCCGTTCGGCCGGGGTTCGGCGTTACTTCACGTCGACGTAAATCGTTTTCGACAGAACCGTGGTCTGCAGGTTGCCGCCCGGGTTGCTGGAGTCGGTCCGCGAGAACGTCTGGCCGGGACGGACCGCGACCACGCTGGCCTTGTCGAGCGGCGTCGAACCGGTGCGGTTGACGATCACCTTGTAGCCCTGCGCCTGCAGTTCGTTGATCGTCTGCTGGGCGTTACCGGGCCCGGTCGGCGCGGCCTGCGCCGGTGCGGCCAGGCCGATCAGGGTGGCCGCTGCGCCGCCGGCGAGTGCTGCGGCAAATCCAAACTTCTGCATCTTTCCGTGCCTTCTTTCGATGTTCGGTTGTCTCGCGACTCGCGTGTGCCGATCGGCGCACGTTCGTCCATCGAGGATCGCTAGATTTCTCAGGGGTTACGAAGAGTTGAACTGAAAGTTCAGCGATTTCATTCCGGCTGCGGAAATTGATTGCCGAGACGGAAATGGTCTGGTCAGGGGATCGAGGTGATCTTGATCATCCTCCGTCAGCAAAGTGATGAAGATTACCGAGGGTGAGTGTCGGCCGGCCCGGGTAGCGTGCGGCCAATGGCCAAACTGAGTGCCGGGCTGCTGCTGTACCGGACCGCCGGGGATGTCGTCGAGGTGCTGATCGCCCACCCGGGCGGGCCGTTCTGGGCCCGCAAGGACGACGGCGCCTGGTCGGTGCCCAAGGGCGAGTACACCGACGACGAGGAACCGTGGGTGGCGGCCAGGCGCGAGTTCACCGAGGAACTCGGGGCGCCGCCGCCGGACGGCCCGCGCCGCGACCTGACCCCGGTCCGGCAGGCCGGCGGCAAGGTCGTCACGGCCTTCGCGGTACGCGGTGACTTCGACGTGACCCGGGCCAGGAGCAACACTTTCGAGCTGGAGTGGCCGAAGGGTTCGGGCCGGATCAGGGAGTATCCGGAGGTCGACCGCGTCGCCTGGGTTGAGGTGGCGGCGGCGCGGACGAAGCTGCTGGCCGGCCAGCGTCCGCTGCTCGATCAGCTGATGGCCGCCCCGGAACTGGCGGGTCTGCGCGAGGGTGGCCACGCAGGCGGCGCAGCGGCCGGGTCTCGATTGCATTGATGGTGAGCGCGCGCCCAAGGATGCGCCAGCCCGCCGGGGTCCGCACGTATTCGTCGTCGTAGCGCAGATGCCAGACCACATCGGTCGGATGTTCGGTGCCGAAGCTCCAGTGGTGGGCCACCGCGGTGATGCGTCCGAGCGCGTAACCGGCCTCGCCGCCCGGTGCGTACACCTCGCCGACGATCTCGTGTTCGGTGCGGGCCACCTCGGCGAGCGCCGACATCGCCGCCCGGACACCGTCGCGGCCGTGCCAGTGCCGGACCGGGTCAAGCGATCCGGGAGGTTCGGGCAGCCGTAATTCCGCTGTCTCGCTGAATAATTCGACGACATCGCCGAATCGGCGATCGTCGACCGCCGCGGCGTAGAGGTGGACCAGGTCGGTCAGCGCCAGCCGGTCGGCGACGGCGAGGCTCACGAGGTCAGCCCCAGCCGCTGCGCACACGCCGACAACGCATCGGTGGCCGCCGCGATATCGGTGAGGGCGGGCATGGCCAGCACCAGCCGGTCGGCGCCCAATTCGGCCAGCTGCCCGGCCCGCTCCGCGTCGACCTTGGTGACCAGATGCCCCAGCGACACTTCGAGGGCGTGGGGATCGCGCCCGGCGGCGCGGGCCTCGGACCGCATGAGCTCGAGCAGGCCGGTCAGTTCGGGCCCGGAGACGCCGAGCGGCTGGAACCCGTCGCCGATCCGCCCCGCGCGCCGGGCCGCCGCCCGGCTGTGCCCGCCGATGTGGATCGGGATCGGTGCCGCGGGCTTCGGATAACACATCCCATGGTCGAAATCGAAGAACTCGCCATGGAATCCGGCCCCCGGGTCCGCGTCGTCGGAGGGGGCGGCCCACAGCGTGCGCAGCACCGCGATCTGCTCATCGGCCCGCCGGCCCCGGCTGCCGAAATCGGTACCGCAGGCCTCGATCTCCTCCCTGAGCCATCCCGTACCGACCGCGAGCCGCAGCCGCCCCCGGCTCAGCACGTCGAGCGTCGCGGTGCGCTTCGCCAGCACCACGGGATGGTGGTTGGGCAGCACCAGAACCCCGGTCGCGAGGCCGAGGCGGGTGGTCTGCCCGGACAGAAAGGCCAGCAGATCAAGGGGATCGGGCACCGGGCAATCCGCCGTCAACTCGACCCGCCCGGACGCGTCGTAGGGGTACACACTCGTGTACTCCGACATCAGGATGGTGTGCTCGACGACGACGATCGACTCGAAGCCGCAGGCCTCGACGTGCCCGGCGAATCGTGACATCCAGTCCGGGTCCGCCGTGACGCCCGCCCCGACCGGCGCTATCACGGCGTATCTCATGGCATCTCGCTGCGGTGGCGGATCGGATCGGGCGGCCGACGGCATGCGCGGAATCGTACCGTCGCGGGCTACAGATCGAGCGTCAGTCGCCGGCCCGCCTCGGCCCGGGACACACAGGTCAGCAGATATCCGGCGGCGCGCTCGGGATCGGTGAGCAGGGTGTCACGGTGGTCGACCGCGGTTCGGGATTCGTCGAGCACCCGGATCCGGCAGGTGCCGCAGAATCCCTGCTGACACGAATACGGTGCGGCCACGCCGGTGCGCCGCAGCGCCCCCAGCAGGGTCTCGTCGGCCGCCACCTCGACGGTGGCACCGGTCGAGGCGATCGACACCGAGAACGGCGAGCCGTCGACGACCGGGGGTGCGGCGAACCGCTCGAAGTGCAGTTCGACATCCGCGCGGCCGGCCAGTGCGGTGCGGACACCGGTCAGCATCGGGGCCGGACCACATGCGTACACGGTGGTGCCGTCGGGGCAGTCGCCCAGCAGATCGGCCGCCGCGGGCAGGCCGTGCTGATCGTCGGTGCGGATCTCGATCCGGTCGCCGAACCGGGTCAGCTCGTCGAGGAACGGCAGGGTGTCGCGGCTGCGTCCGACATAGATCATCGACCAGTCGACATTCAGCCTGCGGGCCAGCCCCAGCATCGGCAGGATCGGGGTGATGCCGATACCGCCCGCGATGAACCGGAATCGCCGGGTGGGCGAGCCGTAGCCGGGGACGGTGAGCGGGAAGGCGTTTCGCGGCCCCTGTGTGGTCACCCGGGAGCCGATCCGCAGGGTGTCGTGCACCTCGATCGAACCACCGCCCCCGCCGGGGATGCGGCGCACCGCGATCCGGTAGGTGGCGCTGGATTCGGGGTCGCCGCACAACGAGTACTGCCGCACCCGGCCGCTGGCCAGGTGCAGGTCGATATGGGATCCCGGATACCACCGGGGCAGTGCGGCCCCGTCGGCGGCGGCCAGGCTCAGTGCGATGACGTCCTGATCGTGGGCGACGACGTCGCGGTCGAGCACCGTCAACTCGATCGTGCGGTCCAACTCCGGTGGTGGGGACGGCCGCCGGAGGTAGCGGGTCAGCCCCCACATGGTGGTGATGGCGGCCTCGGCCATGCCCAGCATCGGGTCGTGCCGGAATCGCCCCGACATGCTCGGCGGCAGCCGGCGGTAGCGGTCAAGGGCCGGCTTGGCGATCGCCATACCGGCGCTCACAGGTGTGCGGCGCGCGCCGCGGGGGAGCTGGCCAGGTAGGCGACGGCCTGGGCCGTTGAGCCCATTTCGTCGGGAGAGAAACCCGGCCTGCAGTAGGTCAGGGTGTTGACGCCGAACAGCTTCGAGAACTTGGGCAGCAAGCCCAGTTTGGCATCGGCCATCCGCAGCCGGTTCATCCGCCACCAGCTGATGTCGAGCGTGCGGTCGCGCTTGATCAGGTCCCAGGTGCCGCGCTGGAAGAACAGGTACACCGCGGTCGCCGCGATGGACATGGCCCGCACCCGGCTGAAGTAGCTGTCCTGGAAGTAGACCGCGACGTCGTGGGCGACCCGGCGGTGCTCGACCTCCTCGGCGCCGTGCCAGCGGAACAGGTCGGTCAGGGTCGGGTCGGCGTCGAAGTCGTCCCAGGTGCCGTTCAGCACGAAATCGCCGAGCACCGCGGTGTAGTGCTCGATCGCGGCGATCAGCCACAGCCGGTCGCAGAGGTCGTTGAGCCTGCGCTTGGGATCGGTCGAGGCGGTCGGCGCCAGCATCTTGGTGAACACATGCTGGACCAGGGCCAGCACCGGCTGGTAGTCGACGCCGTGCGCGGTGAGGAACTCGGCCAGCACCTGGTCGTGGGTGTCGGCGTGGGTCGCCTCCTGGCCGATGAAGCCCCGCATGTCGTCGGCGAGCCTGGTATCGCGGACATACGGCAGCGCCTCGTTGAAGGTCGC
Source organism: Mycobacterium sp. NPDC003449 (assembly GCF_053588415.1). Classification (NCBI taxonomy): domain Bacteria; kingdom Bacillati; phylum Actinomycetota; class Actinomycetes; order Mycobacteriales; family Mycobacteriaceae; genus Mycobacterium; species Mycobacterium sp. NPDC003449. The sequence continues at coordinate 11,336 of NZ_JBSFPX010000030.1, read as the reverse complement.
GACGAACCAGTGCTCGGCCACCGGCAGCACCACGTTGAACAGGTTGACCATGGTCGAGGCGACCGGGTGTCCGGGGATCCAGTGCAGCGGGATGCCGGTGAGATCGAAATGGACCTTGCGGGCCTGGATCTGTACCGGGCCGGGGTCGATTTCGTGGTCGGACCGCAGTGGGCGCAACATCGCGAACCTCCAGAGTGGGTGGGTTGCGAGCAGTCTACGTTTTAGGTGGGAACGCCGGTACCGGAAAGGGGTGTGTGTCGGTCGCCGAAACCGGCTGAGCCCGCGGTTCCCAGGGGAACCGCGGGCTCAGCCGAGGAGATCGGGGTCAGGCCGGGGGTGGCGGGGTGCCCGCGCCGGGCGCGCCCGCGATCGGCACGACCGGGGTCGGGGTCACGGTCGTCACGCCGTTGCCGCCGACCGTCGGACCGCCGGGCGTTGCGGCGTCCGCGGCCCGGTCCGCGGCGGCCTGGGAGCAGTCCAGCATCAGGATCAGCTTGTTGCTGGCCACCTTCTGGGAGTCGACCAGGCACTGGGCCTGCGGCAGCGCGCTGCCGAACGACCCGCCGAAGGTGGCCTTCACGCCCTGGCTCTTGAGGATCTGCAGCGCCTTCATATAGGGCTCTCCGACGACGTTGGTCGCCGACGTGGAACTGGGCTCAGAGGTTGCGGTGGCCGCGCCGAACAGGGCGATCGAGCCGACGGCGACCAGGCCGCCGCTGAGCACAACAATCTTCTTCACGTGATCTCCGTCAGTCAGGGTGCGGTGCGAACATATCGCAGCGGTGACGAATGTGAAACCGGTGCAGCGGCCCCGCGCGTTACATCGGGGGCCGCTCACGGCCGCGGAACCGGCGGGGCGGCCGCGCCGGCCATGACCTCGCTCAGCGCCGCCGCCCGGGCGTCGGTGAAGACGTCCTCGAGGCGCAGCCTGCGGCCGTCCGGTCCGCTCAGCGGCACCCGCCAGTTCGGGTATTCGTCGGTGGTGCCCGGCTGATTCTGGGTGCGCAGCTCGCCCACCGCATCGGCCAGCGAGAGCGACAGCAGTTTCGACGGCGTCCGGCCCAGGTAGCGGTGCAGCGCCGTGACGATCTGGTCGGTGCCCGGCGCGGGGTCGGGGCCGAGCAGGCCGACCCGCCGCAACTCGTCCAGCCAGGCGGCCTGTGCGGCCCGGTCGGCGGCGAGTTCCTGATCGGCCGGCCGGGTGAGCAGGCCCAGTTCCTGGCGCAGCCGGACGTGTTCGCCGGCCAGGTAGCCCGCGGTCGGCGGCAGATCGTGGGTGGTGACCGAGGACAGGCAGGATTCGCGCCACCGTTCGGCGGGCAACGGCCCGGCACCGTCGGACTCGAACCACAGGATCGACGTGCCGAACAGCCCCCGCTCGTGCAGGTAGTCCCGGACCCACGGTTCGACCGTGCCCAGATCCTCGCCGACCACCACCGCACCCGCGCGGTGCGCCTCAAGGGCGATGATGCCGATCATCGCGTCGTGGTCGTAGCGCACATAGGTGCCCTCGGTGGGCGCGGCGCCCTTCGGGATCCACCACAGCCGGAACATGCCGATGATGTGGTCGATGCGGACCCCGCCGGCGTGCCGCAGCGCGGTGTTGACCACGGCGCGCAGCGGTTCGTAGGCCGCGGCCCGCAACCGGTCCGGGCGCCACGGCGGTTGGGACCAGTCCTGGCCGAGCTGGTTGAACTCGTCGGGCGGCGCGCCCGCCGTCACGCCGAGCGCGAGGACATCCTGCAGCGCCCAGGCGTCGGCGCCGTCGGGGTCGACGCCGACGGCCAGATCGCTCATGAGTCCCAGCTCCATACCGGCCTGCCGCGCACCGGACTGGGCAGCGGTCAGCTGTTCGTCGAGCAACCACTGCAGCCAGCGGTGGAAGTCGACCGACTCCCGGTTCGCCTCGGCGAATGCGGCGACGCCGGGACTGTCCGGATGCGCGAGGTCGTGGGGCCAGCCGTGCCAGTCGGTGCCGTACCGCTCGGCGAGCGCGCACCAGGTGGCGAAATCGGTCAGGCCGCGGCCCTGCCTTGCGCAGAACGCGGCGTAGGCGATCTCCCGGCCCGCCGAGCGCGGAACCCGGTACACCTGTTCCAGGGCAAGGCGTTTGGCACGCCAGGCGGCGTCACGGTCGATGAGGTCGGCCCGGTCGGCCCGGGCGGCCAGCTCGCTGCGCGACTTGCGCAGCCGGGCCCGGTGCCGCATCTCGGCGTATTCGGGGATGGCCTGCACCCGCAGGTACAGCGGGTTGACGAAGCGCCGCGAGGTGGGCAGATACGGCGACGGTTCCATCGGTGCGGTGGGTGCGGCCGCATGCATCGGGTTGACCAGGATGAAACCCGCGCCGTGCTCGGCGGCCGACCAGACGGCGAGATCGGTCAGGTCGGTGATATCGCCTGTGCCCCACGAGTTGTCGGAGGTCACGCTGTAGAGCTGCACGGCCAGGCCCCAGATTCGCTTGTCGCCCAGCCGAGCCGGTGGCGTCAGCGTGGCGGGGGAGACCACCACCGGGGTGGCGGTCTCGAACTCGCCGACGGTGAGCCGCAGCCGGTGATAACCGAGCGGCAGATCGGCGGGCAGTTCGAAGCTGGCCTCACCGATCCAGCGGTCGTCGAGCCGGTACGGCGGCCGGTTGTTCTCCAGCTGCCGCAGGGCGGTCCGTTCGGTGCCGTCCTCGAGCAGCAGTGCCAGCCCGACCGGGTCGCCGTGGGTGACGTGGACCCAGAACGCCGAGGTCATCCCGGCCCGGCCGAGGACGATGGGCGGTAGCGACCGCTGCCAGTATTCGCGGTCGTGGGCGGCGAGGGCGTCGATGCGGTCGGTTTCGGTGCCCGCCGCGACGCCGAGTGCCTCCAGTACCGCCACCAGCGTCGACTCCGGCACCGCGACCCGCCGACCGGACCAGTCGTCGTACCCGGTGGCCACGCCGTGGCGGGCGGCCAGCTCCAGCAGGGCCGCGGAGGATGCAGTCATAGGGCCAATCTTGGTGCCCGCGGTGCGATCGCGTCAGTCGACATCGCGGATCAGCAGGTCATCCCAGGTGTCGCGGCGCACCACGAGCCGGGCGGTCCCGTTGTGGCAGAACACCACCGGCACCCGGCGGGCTCCGTTGTACTGGTTGGACATGGTGTAGCAGTAGGCCCCGGTGACCGGCACCGCGAGCAGGTCGCCGACCACCGGATCGCGCAGCGGTACACCGTCGACGAGTTGGTCGCCGGACTCGCAGTGCCTGCCGACCACCGTGGCGGTCTCGCCGCCGCCGATCCGGTCGACGAGGGTGGCCTCGAACCGTTGACCGGTCAGCGACACCTCGAGGTTGTCGCCCATGCCGCCGTCGACGGCGACGTGGGTGATCGGCCCACGTTTGACCGTGGTGACGCGGTAGAGCGTGCAGGCGGCCGAGGCCACCATGCTGCGCCCGGGTTCGACGATGATCCGGCAACCGTTGGGGAGCAGCGCGCGGGCCCGGGCGACCATCGCCTCGGCGTACTCGTCGACGGTCGGCGGATGCTCGCCGTAGGTGTAGCGCACGCCGAGCCCACCGCCGAGGTCGTAGGTGTCGAAGGTGCCGAGCGCGGCGATCGGCGCCACCGCGGCCGCGAGCTGCTCGACGTCGAGCAACTGCGAACCGACATGGGTGTGCACACCGTCCAGGCGCAGTTTCCGGCTCGCCTCGATCTGGGCGATCGCGGCACGGGCGTCCTCGGGCATCAGGCCGAACTTCGATCCCGGGTGACCGGTGGCCTGCGAGGCGTGCGTGGCCGCCCGCACCCCGGGAATGACCCGGACCAGACAGGGCTGGCGACGACCGGCGGGCACCAGCCGCTCCAGCCGGTCTATGTCGTCGAAGTTGTCGACCACCACGAGGCCGACGCCGTGCTCGACGGCCATGGTGAGTTCCTCGTCGGTCTTGGCGTTGCCGTGCAGCACCAGCCGCGCCGGATCGGCCCCGGCCTTGAGGCCGGACCGGATCTCGCCGCCGCCCGCGACGTCGAGATGCAGACCTTCGGAGACCATCACCCGCTGAATCGCGGTGCACGGGAATGACTTCGAGGCGAACGCCACATCGCTGCGGGGCCAGCGGGTACGGAATGCGGTCAGGTAGTCGCGGGCCCGGGCCCGCACCGCATCCTCGTTCACCACGATCGACGGGGTGCCGAACCGTTCGGCGACCTCGTCGAGTCGGCAGCCGCCGATCATCAGGGTGCCGTCCTCGTCGGCGCGGCTCCCCGGCGGGAACAGCTCCAGCAATTCGGCGGGGTTGGTCACGGTCTCAGGGTGCCACCTTGCGGTGGGACGGACCGACGAATAAGCTGTCTGTAACGATCCTTACAGGGAGTGCGGGATGCCCGGCAATCCGACGAGAACACAGCAACAGGGCGCGAATTCGCGCGAACAGATCCTCGACGCCACCGAACGGTTGATGGCCACCCGCGGTTACGCCGCCACCTCGATCGCCGATATCCGCAAGGCCTGTGGCCTGCCTGCGAGCTCGATCTACTGGCACTTCGGCTCCAAGGACGGGGTGCTCGCCGCGGTCATGGAGCGCGGAGCCGAGCGCTTCTTCGGCGCGATCCCGACCGACGGCACCCCCGCCGAGCAGCTGGCCGTCGCCGCCGAGTTGCAGGCGGGGCACCCGGATTTCCTGCGGTTTCTGTACCTGCTGTCGCTGGAACGCGGCGACGATCCGGTGGTCGACGAGGTGGTCCGCCGGGTCCGCGACACCGCGATCGACCAATTCGCCGCAGGCGTCCGCCAGATCCTGCCGCCCGGACTCGAACCGGACCGCGCGCGGCGGGTGGTGGCGGAACTCACCGCGTTCGCCGTCGCGCAGTCCGACGGGATCTTCTTCGCCAGGCACCTCGAACCGGACAACACCGACGTCGCCCGGATGTACCGGCGGCTGTGGCAGGCCGTCACCGTGCTCGTCCCGATACTCTTGGAGGAACGATGAACCGCAGGGCCGCGATCATCACCGGAGCCAATGCCGGTCTGGGTTTCGAATGCGCCCGCGCGCTCCTGGACGCCGACCCCGGTTGGCATGTGGTGCTGGCGGTGCGGGACGTGCGGCGCGGCGCCGAGGCGGCCGCCCGGCTCGGCCACCCGGGGCGGACCACGGTCGGCGCACTCGACCTGGCGTCGCTGGATTCGGTGCACGAATTCGTCGGCCGGATCGCCGAACTCGACCTGCCGCCGGTGCACGCGCTGGTGTGCAACGCCGGCCTGCAGGTGGTCTCGGGTGTCCACACCACGGCCGAGGGCTACGAATTGACCTTCGGGGTCAACCATCTCGGCCATTTCGCCCTGGTGCAGGATCTGCTCGGGACGCTGGCGGCGCCCGCCCGGATTGTGGTGGTCAGCAGCGGCACCCACGACCCGGACAAGTTCACCGGGATGCCCGAGCCCCGGTACACGACCGCCGACGATCTGGTGGCCCCGGTGCGGGGCGGCCTCGACGGCACGGAGGGCCGACGTCGCTACACCACCTCCAAACTGTGCAATGTGCTGTTCGCCTACGAGCTGGACCGGCGTCTCGGCCAGGGCAGCCGCGGTGTGACGGTGACCGCCTTCGGTCCGGGCCTGATGCCGGGTTCCGGACTGGCCAGGGACTATTCGCGGGGCCAGCGGCTGGCCTGGCGGCTGCTGACGCCTGCGCTGCGGCTGTTGCCCAACGTGAACAGCACGGGCCGCTCCGGGACCAATCTGGCCGCGCTGGTCGCCGACCCGGCACTCGACGGGGTCACCGGGGTGTACTTCGAGGGCACCCGCCAGATCCCCTCGTCGAAGGATTCCTACGACGAGGCCAAGGCCGCCGACCTGTGGCGGGTCAGCGAACGGCTGGTGACGGCCCCGCCCTGACCATCGGTAGTGTGGCCGCAGTGGCACGAAGCTCGGCCCCGCGGCGGGCCCGGATCGCGGTGGCCGCACTGTTCTTCACCAACGGCGCCATCTTCGCCAACCTGCTCCCGCGCTATCCCGAGATCAAGACCGATCTGCACCTGAACAACGCGGTCTACGGGTCGGCCGTCGCGGCCTTCTCGGGTGGCGCCCTGGCCGCCGGGATGACCGCCGCCGTGTTGATCCGGCGCTACCGCAGTTCGCGCGTCGCGGTGCTCGGCACGATCGCGCTCGGGGCGTTCGTGGTGGCCGCGGGCCTGGCGCCGACGCCGGTGGCGTTGGCCGGCGCCCTGTTCATGGCCGGGGCGTGCGACTCGGTCGTCGACGTCGCCCAGAACGCGCACGGGCTGCGGCTGCAACGCGACTACGGACGGTCGATCATCAACTCGCTGCACGCGGTGTGGGCGGTCGGGGCCATCGCCGGCGGGCTGACCGGTGCCGCGGCCATCGCGCTGGGCGTCGGGCGCGGCCCCCACCTCGCGACCATGGCGGTGCTGTTCGGCGTGGTAGTGGTCGTGGCCTACCGCTACCTGCTGCCCGGACCGGACCACGACGGTCATCCGGCGGCCCGGGGCCCGGCCGGGGTCCGGGCGGGGCCGAGGGTCTATCTGATGTTGCTGGCCCTGGTGGGGATCGCGATCGCAGGCGCGACGGTCGAGGACGCCGGAAGTTCCTGGGCCACACTCTATCTGCGGGACAGCCTGTACGCACCGCCCGCGGTCGCGGTGTTCGGCTACGTCGCGCTGGTCGGGTTCATGTTCATCGGCAGGCTGATCGGGGACCGGCTCGTCGACCGGTTCGGCCGGGCCGCGGTCGCTCGGGCGGGCGGCTTCGTCGCGGCCGCCGGAATGGGTTGCGCACTGGCGTTCCCGGGGATCCCGGGGACCATCGCCGGGTTCGCGGCCGCCGGGCTGGGGGTGGCCACCCTGATCCCGGCCGCCATGCACGCCGCCGACGAGCTGCCGGGGCTGCGGCCGGGCAGCGGGCTGACCGCGGTGACCTGGCTGATGCGGCTGGGGTTCTTCGGGGCGCCGCTGCTGGTCGGCCTGGTCGCCGACACCGCGGGGCTGCGGGCCGGGCTGCTGACGGTGCCGCTGGCCGGGGTGCTGGTGATGGTGCTGGCCGGAGCGCTGGGCCGGCGCCCGGCCTAGTGCACCGCGCCGGCGACCTCGATCGTGAAGACCCCGGACACGATGAGTGCGATCCCGAGCATCATCACCGGGGTGAGTGGCTCGTCGAACACCAGCCTCGCGATGAGCGCCACGAGTGCGACGCCGCATGCCGTCCAGATGCCGTAGGCGACACCCACGGGTACCCCCATCGACAACGCCAGCCACAGCAGATAGAACGACGCCGTGTAGCCGGCCAGGACCGGGACGATCCAGGCTTTGCGGCGCAACCCGTCACTGGCGCGCAGCGCGAGCGTCGCGAGCACCTCGACGACGATCGCCGCCGCCAGCGGCACCCACATTACGATCGCGCCTCGCGGGGATGCGATCCCAGTTCGACCAGCAGCACCCCGCCGACGATCAGGCCGATGCCGGCGATGATCGGCCAGGTGAACGGATCCCCGAACAACATCGCGGCCAGTGCGGCCGTCGCCGCCGTGCCGAGCGCACCCCAGATGCCGTAGGCCACACCCACCGGCATCCCGGCCCGCAGGACCAGCGTCAGGAATACGAATGCCGCGAGATAGCCGGCCACCACCAGCACCAGCCAGGCCGGATGGTCCTGCGACGCGCGCAGCGACAGCGTGGCGGTGACCTCGGTGGCGACGGCCGCGACCAGCAGCGCCCATTTGTACATCGGACCAAAGTATCCCGGCGCCGTCGCAAATGAGTACGTTGGAGTGCTCACCCTGCACACATCGCGTTCACCGAGGAGATGGGATGATCGACTCGATGGTGGTCGACACCGAATACGGTCCCGTGCGCGGAACCGATGACGGCACCGTCAAGGCGTGGCGCGGCATCCGCTACGGCAACGCCCCTCTCGGCGAATTACGTTGGCGGGCGCCCGAACCGCCCGGCCCGTGGCGCGAGGTCGCCGACGCGACGAAGGTCGGGGCGGTGTGTCCGCAGCCCACCGACCCCAAGATCCCGATCGAGCTCGGCGGCGCGCAGGGCGAGGACAGCCTGGTGCTCAACGTGTGGGCCCCCTCGGACAGCCGGCCGGGTGGCGGCAAACCGGTGATGGTGTGGGTGCACGGCGGCGCCTACGTGCTGGGGTCGGCCAATCAGCCGTTGTACCGGGGGCGCGTGCTGGCCTCGGAGGGTGATGTCGTGGTGGTGACGGTCAACTACCGGCTCGGCGCCTTCGGCTTCCTCGACCTGTCCGAATTCAGCAGTGCCGGCATGCGTTTCGACACCAACCTGGGCCTGCGGGATGTGCTGTGTGCGTTGCGCTGGGTGCGTGACAACATCGCGGCCTTCGGCGGTGACCCGGCCCGCGTCACGCTGTTCGGGGAATCGGCAGGCGGGGGTGTGGTCACGACGTTGTTGACCAGCCCGGCCGCCGAGGGGTTGTTCGGTGCGGCGATCGCGCAGAGCTCGCCTGCGACCTCGATCTATGACGCCACCCGCTCGCGCGCCGTCGCGCGCCGCCTGCTCGACCGGCTCGGGCTGGCCCCTGACGAGGCCCACCGGCTCGCGCACGCCCCGCTGGCCGCGATCCTCGCCGCATCCAAGGACATCTTCGACGAGGTTCCGGCACGGACCCCCGGCACCCTGGCCTTCGCGCCGATCGTGGACGGCGATCTGGTTCCGGACTATCCGGTCAAACTGGCCCGGGCGGGCCGCACCCACCCGGTGCCGCTGATCATCGGGACCAACAAACACGAGGCGGCGCTGTTCCGGTGGATGAAGTCCCCGCTGATGCCGATCACACCGGAGTCGATCAGGACGATGTTCGAAGGTATCGCGGCCGAACAACCCGGCCTGCAGTTGCCGACCGAAGCCCAGATCGCGTCGGCCTACTCGGGTCTGCGCACCAAGGCCGTCGGAATGGGGGTGGCGCGCGATATCGCCTTCCGGATGCCTTCGCTGTGGTACGCCGAGGGGCACAGCGATGTGGCGCCGGTGTACGTCTACCGGTTCGACTACTCCACGCCGATGTTGCGGCTGCTGCGGCTCGGGGCCGCCCATGCCACCGAGCTGCCCTATGTGTGGGGCAATCTTGTTGCCGGGAGCAAGGATCCGACGTTCAAGCTGGGCGGTCTCAAGCACGGCAGGGGAGTGTCGCGACGGATGCGGCGACGGTGGGTGAACTTCGCGGCGCGCGGCGAGCCCGCGGGTGCGGCCGGTGAGCCGGTGTGGCGCAGCTACCGTCGCGAGGACCGGGCCGTCCTGTTGATCGACAAACAGGACAGGACCGTCGCCGACCTCGACCGCGATCTGCACACCGCATGGGGCGACGAGGTGCTCAACTTCCGCTGACCCGCGGCAGGCGCCTGCGGCCGATCCTGAACCGATCCATTCTGGTCGGGGCGTTCCTCGGGAAGCGTGAACTGTTTACTCGGCGTTTGAATTCCGCCGAGCCGAATGCCACCAAATCAAAACCGGGGTCAGTAAGCTCAGCGGAGCCGGGACGTTCCGATCCGGCGGCCGGTCGAGAAAAGGGGTATTGCGTGGGAGACACACTGACCGAAGGACAGAAGCTGGAGAAGGGGGGCTCGCTCACCTCCGGCAACGGTGCGTACACGTTGACGTTGCAGGATGACGGCAACCTGGTGCTCTATTCCCGTGAGGATGCGGTCTGGTCGACGTCCACCAACGGCCAGGATGTGGTGCGTGCCGAGGTGCAGGCCGACGGCAACTTCGTGCTGTACACCCCGGAGAAGCCGGTGTGGCACACCGACACCAAGGGCAAGAAGAACGTGAAGCTGGTCCTGCAGGACGACCGCAACCTGGTCCTCTACTCCGGGGACGAGGCCGCGTGGTCGTCGAAGACCGACACCACCGAGCCGCCCCCGCCGCCGCCCGCCGCCGAGCCCGAGGTGGCTCCCGCCGCGGTTGAGGAAGCCGCACCGGCTCCCGAGCCCGCTCCCGAGCCGGCGGCACCGCCGCCCCCGCCACCGCCGGCTCCCGAGCCGCGCACCTACACGGTGGTCTCCGGTGACACCCTGTGGGCGATCGCCGAGCGGTTCTACGGCGACGGCAACAGGTACCAGCAGATTGCCGACGCCAGTGGCGTCGCCAATCCGGACCTGATCCATCCCGGTCAGGTCCTGACCATTCCCTGACCTGCTCGAAGCGACGGCCCGGACCGAATCGGTCCGGGCCGTTGTGCGTGCCGGGTGATACCGGTGTGATCGGTGATGTTGCGCGCAAAGGTTCGCGCAAGCGGGTGTGGCGCCGTAGGCTTGGTTTTTACTGTCCATGGCAAACGATCGGAGGCCGATAGTGCGCAGGCATTGGCTTCGCAAGTTGCGGGTGTTGGCGGCCGTGGTGCCGATCGGGCTGGTGCCGCTCGGGCTGGCGACCGCCGCGGCGACGCCGGGTGTGCTGGTGTACCCGGGCATGGCGGTCCACCAGGACACCAATGCCTGCACGCTGGGGTTCGTCGATCCGGTGTCACGGGTGGCGTTCACCGCGGGGCACTGCCGGGGCAGCGGTGTGGTGTCCGATGCGGCGGGTAACCCGATCGGCAGGCAGGCCCGGTTCCAGGACAACACGCCCGACGGGGCCACGATCGACACCAACCACGTCATTTCCGACTGGGAGACAATCCAACTCGACGGTGACGTCGCGGTGAACAACATCTTGCCGGGGGGCCGGATGCTGGTCGAGGATCCCGCCGTGGTCGCCGCGCCGGGACTGCCGGTCTGCCATTTCGGCGTGGTCACCGGTGAGAGCTGCGGCAACATCGAGGCCGTCTACAACGGTTGGTTCACCATGGCCCACGGGGTGGTCAGCCAGCGGGGGGATTCTGGTGGTCCGGTCTACCTGATCACGCCGGACGGGCGGGCCGCCATCGTGGGCATGTTCAACAGCACGTGGGGCGACTATCCCGCCGCGGTGGCCTGGCAGAACGTCAGCGGTCAATCCCGCAACGGTCTGGTTCAGGCCTCCGGAACGGCGTCGAATGGCGTTGTCCCGCAGCCTTAACCGTCGAGTTCGAAAACCGGGATGGACGGCGCGGCGGCCCGGAACTCGGCCGCCGAGGAGTGTGGGGTCAACCCGGCGGAGTGACCTTTGACCTCCCAGTACCACCGGTCGAGGTAGCGCTGTAACAGCGCGGGTTTGGCCTCGTCGGCAACCTCGGTGATCCGGGCCGACCGCCGGCGCCACCTCGGGCCGGTCTCGACCTCGCCCGCGGCCCTGGCGTTGCGGACCCACTGGGTATTGCCGCGCGGCGCCACCAGGAACCGCCTGCCCTCGACGGTCATCAGATTGACCACCACGGTGTGCGGCCTGCCGGTGCGTCGGCCGCGGACC
>NZ_JBSFPX010000029.1:0-48848 GCF_053588415.1 Mycobacterium sp. NPDC003449 | reverse complement strand
GCCGCCAACTGCCGCGGCGATGTCGCTTGCGGTGCAGCAGAGTTGCGTATCGTCGTGTTCATAGCCGTCACTCGTCCATCGTCATTTCGGTGTTGATGTCCATCTCGGGTAAGGCAGCTTCTTCGAGGTTCCAATGCTCGAGGATGCGGTTGTAGATCCCATCTTCGACCAGCTTGAGCAGTGCGGCCCGTAAGGCATCTCGGAACTGCGGATTGTTCTTGCTAATACCGATTCCGAGGATGCTCGTGTTGGATCGGTACACCATCTTGTAGCGATCGGGATACTTCTCCACGTTGTAGATCACCTGGGGGGCGTCTCCCCAGAACCCGTCGGCCTCACCGCTCTGGACGGACAGCAGTCCGGCGTTCGGTTCGCCGTATCCGTTGATGGTCAGCGTTGGTCGCCCTTGTGCCGCGCACTTGGCTGCTGCGGCTTCCAGGCTTCCCTGTTGCGAGGATCCACGGGTGTAGCCGATGCTGTATCCGCAGAGGTCGTCCGCTTTCAGTTCATCTCGTTCGAAGTCCGGGCCCGTGATGATGGCGGTGCCGTTCCTCAGATAGTCGATGAAGTCGACGTAGGTTTGACGTTCGACGAAGTCTGCGATCGAGGCGATGGCATCAAATCGGCCCGCCTGCAGGCCCGGTATGAAGCCGTCGAAGGGCCCTTCTTGAAAAATGGCTTCCGTACCCAGTATTCGACCGGCGGCGCGCAGGAGGTCGGGATTGAGACCGGAGATGACGCCATCACTGTTGACGTACTTGATCGGTTCGAGATTGGCGTTGATCGAGACCACGAAACTGCCCTTGTTCTTGATCGCGTCCGGCAGCATGGCCGCGGTGGTGTCGTCCTTGGAAACGCTCTCGACGATCTCCTGGCTTATTGCGTCTCGATCGTCGTCGCTGGTGAGAGATGGGTTGGCGCATGCGCCCAACAGAACGAGGCTGGTTGCGCCGGCCATACAGGCATGTAGTGCTCGGGTGATTTTCATGTCAGTGGCCTTTCGGGTGGGCCTGATGGGGACGGTTCAAATCGGGGAGCTGGGGCTGTCGGTTTCCGTCTCCGAGTACTCGATGTAGAAGTCGACGGTCCCGGGCCGTAGGTAATACGCAGCGGATTCCGCGATCTGACCGTTGGGTCGCCACATGTACCTGCGGCGACGCAAGATGGCCACACCCGGCTCGATATCCAACAGTTCGGCGTACCGTTTCTGGAGCAGAACGGGATCGAAATACATACGCGACCGCGAGATTGCGATCGCGTGGTCGGTGAAGTATCCACGAATCTTCAGATCGTCGAGATCACCATCGAGCAGATGCGGAGCCAACGAAAAGGGCACGGCCGAAACCTCGATGACAAACGGAGCGTCGTTGTCGTCGACTCGTTTGCGGACAAGTTGGATTACAGGAGCTTCATCGTTGATGCCCGGTACATCGACTTCGGCCTTGCCCGCCGTGATCACCGCAGCGGATACCACTACCAGGCGGCCGGGTACGCCCGCCGCGTCCTGTCGTGGATCAACCGAACGTAGCAGGTTCATCTGGGGCGCACCCTGGGCTACGTGCGTTCCCCGACCCCGGTGGCGGACGACATGTCCAGAACTCGCGAGTTCGTTCACGGCTTTCTGAACGGTCGCCCGGCTCACGCCGTACTCCTTCTGGAGCTCCACTTCAGCAGGGAGTCGTGTACCCGGCTTGAGCTCACCGGAACGAATTCGCGCTTCGATTTCTGAGCGGATCGTCTGATACTGGGGCACGGACACATGATAGACCTTACATTTCATCAAATGACCGGTCAATATCTCACACCAGTGTTTTTGGGCTGATCTCCATGGCGGTGGCGGGGCCTGGCCGGACAGTTGGGCGTCGGGCGGTCGAGTGAGAGTGAACGCCGACATTGATCTGGGCCGAATTCGGCTACGCCTCAACAGAAATTCAGGTGGTGTCAACGGTGACGATGCCTAAAACACCATCTGCGGGTAGAGGCTAATGGGTTGACGAATCCTACGAAGGGACACTGAAATACTATGCACCCCAGCACAACACGGCATTCCGATCACGCCCGAGCCGCAATCGCCCTGGCGGTCGCGGTCTCGGTGTCCGCCATCTTGATGTCGTGCGGGGACGCGCCAACAGACGCGGCCGAGGGCGGTGGGGTCGGGACGGACACGAGTAAGGGCCCGCTGGTCTTCGCGCACCGCGGTTCGTCGAAATATGCGCCAGAGGAGACGATCGCGGCTTTCCAGCGCGCCATCGACGATGGCGCCGACACCCTCGAAGGCGACGTTGCACAAACCAAAGACGGCGAGTTGGTCATCATCCACGATGACACCCTGAGCCGGACCACCAACGTCGAGGAGCGCTTTCCCGACCGAGCCCCGTGGAACGTCCGCGACTTCACCCTCGCAGAGATCAAGCAGCTCGACGCGGGTTCCTGGTTCGACCCTGCCTACGCCGCGGAGAAGATCCCGACGCTGCGCGAGTGGATCGGCTTTACCGACCGGCGCGTCGGGCTCTATCCCGAGATCAAGAATCCGGAGCTGTATCCGGGTATCGTCGCCAACGTTGCCGACGAACTGCGCGCGCTGGGCTATACCGATGAGGGCAGGGCCGGCAACGGTGCGCCGGCGATCTGGATGCAGTCGGCCAAACCGGCACCCATGCAGGAGTTCCACAAGCTGCTGCCCGACGTCCCGGTAGCGGCGTTCGGTGCCAACGGCGTCACCTACACCTGGGTTACTGCCAACGACCGCGAACTCGACGAGGTGGCGCACTGGGCCGGCGGAACATTGTGTCACCCCGGTCTTTCCACACCCGCCCAGGTCAGCCGAATCCAGAACGCCGGGATCAAATGCGTTTCAGAGGTGTCCGACGGCCCCAACCTGATCGACATGGCGGTCAAGCAGGGGATGGCTGTGGTCCTCACCAACACCCCCGACGTGGCCAAGGCCGTCATCGCGGGCAATGACCCGCTGCCCAACCGAAACGGCGTCGTCGTCGACAGTGTCGTGTACAACCCCGAGGGCGCCGACATCGCGCTCGACGCCGGCGAATATGTCGTGTTGCGCAACACCAGCACCCGCCCGATCGACATCAGCGCGTACACCCTGCGCGAGTACGGTAACGCCGTACTGCATACGGGTGACGGTGCCGTCATCGAGCCAGGGAGTTACTACAAGATCTATGTGGGACCCGGCACGGACACCGCCACCAGCCACTTCAACGGCCGCACCGCTGAGGTGCTCAACAACACCCTCGCCGACCACATCTACCTCTATAACGACGACAAGCGCGTCGAGGACATCTACTCATACTTCGCCTCCTGACCATCACCAACCCGCATCAGTCTTCCGATCCTCGGCTACGGAGACATCAGCCCTCTCGCACAGATCCAGGCGAGGTGTCGGTCACCAAGGCGAAAATACGCCCGCCACAACCGGTCACAATGCGCGCCGACGGATTGAAGAATCACATCTTCAGCGGGAGTGCCATTGCTGTACGGCTCCTGCCGGTCGATGCTGCAACCGAGCGTGCGCTCGCCAACTTCCGGCGACAGATGCAGGACTGCCTGCATATGTCGCTCGAAGAGTTCGACGGGTACGTCTTTCATTCGACTCTGGGGTATCGGCTTGTCGAGGCCACTGCCGACGAACACGACGACCTCCATCAGCTGCGGGCAGACATCCTCGCACCGTTCACCGGCGCGGCCGCAACAGTGAGGCTTGATCCCGTAGCCATGGCCATTTTCGATGACATGCTGGCGTTCCCACAGCTCAAGGTCTTATGACGTCGGGGCTCCGTGTAGTTGCCACCGACCTTGCCGAGGTCTCGTCAAACGATCGTCAGGAGCTCAAGGGCCAACGCCGGATGGGTGACCAGCGCGTCAATGTAGCCGGCCTCGATGGCGATTCGTACTGCCTGCGTTTTCGCCGTGCCGTACGCGATGCCGACCACCTCCGGCACGTCGTGCAGTTGTTTCGGACGGATGGTGATCATGCGTTCGGTGAGGTCGGTCGTAACGGGCTGGCCGTCTCGATCCAGAAGAACGCCGGCGATGTCGACAAGGACCCCGTCGGCACGCAGCTGCTCGCGTTCGTCCCGTCCGAAGGCGTCGTGCACGGTGGACAGTCCTGGTTGCCAGGATCCGATCCCGGCAACGGCGACCGTGACCTGGGGGATCAGTGCCAACGCGCGCGCCACGTCTGGTTGTTGGCGCAGCGTTCGCGCGGTGGTCGCGTTCGGGAGGATCATCGGGGCGTAGAAGTATGCTGCGGGCCCGCATGCGATCGATGCGACGTTGCGGACGAGCTCGATGGAGCTGTCCTGGACGGGTCCCCGGATCGAGCCTGACAGTGCGCCGGAGAGTTGCACGACTGAGCAGGGCGGAAGGCCGGTGAGCGCGCCACTCATCGCGCTGACGGATCGTGCCCATGCCAGGCCAAGTGTGTCATCCTGCGTGAGAACGTCTCTGAGTAGGTCGGCGCATCCTCCCCCGAGTGATTCCCGGAGCGCGGTTACGTTCGTCTCGTCGGCGACGTCCAAGACCACAGCGTGCCGTAGACCGTAGGCCTCTTGTAGACGGTCGGAGAGGTTGATGTTGAGCTGTCCGGTTTGCCGGATCTCGATGCGGACGAGCCCGGTCGCGCGCGCCTCATCGAGTAGCCGGGCGACTTTGAACCGGCTGAGATGCATCTCCTTGCCGATCTCGCTCTTCGACTTTCCGTCCAGGAAGTACCGCCGCGCCACGGCCGCCATCTGGACCAGTCTCACGGGTCCGGCAGCCTGAGCTTCGCCCATTGTTCACCTTCTCTGCACATCTGAGCATCAGCAGCTCGATTTGGAAGCAATTGTTGACGACTGTGCTGGCCGATGCAACGCTCCATGCGTAATACGAGTGCGACACTGCTCATTTGAGCAGAAGGGATGGCGGATGCATGATCGCTCCTCACCGTTCGATTCCTGCCGCCGCAACGCACACAGTCGTTCCGCCACGGCCACGGGGATCGACGCGGGGACGGCGTGAATGGGGCGTATTCCTCGCCTTCGCGCTGCCGAACATCGCAGTTATCGTCGTGTTTGGGCTCTACCCGGCCGCGTACAACGCAGTCCTGTCCTTTATGGACTGGGACTTGATCGGACCCACGCCGAAGTTCGCCGGTCTCGACAATTACGTGTGGATCTTCACCTCGTCTGAATTCGCCAACATCCTGCGCGTCACGGCGATCTTCACCGTTTGTGTTGTGGGAACCACGATGACGCTGGGGTTATTGCTCGCGCAACTGCTCAATCAGCGGCTGGTCGGCCGAAATATGGTCCGGACAGCAGCATTTGCGCCACACGTCCTCTCCGGCGCGGCGGTCGCGATGATCTGGGCGTTCATCTTTGACCCCGGATTCGGGCTTGCCCGAGCGGCATTCGAAGTCCTTGGTGCGAAAGCTCCGCCGTGGCTGACGAGTTCGAGCCACGCCCTGATCGCGCTGATCATCGTCTATGTCTGGAAAGGCATTGGGTTCTGTGCGATCGTCTACCTTGCGGCGCTGCAAAACTTGCCGCGAGACCTCTACGAGGCGGCCACTATTGACGGCGCCGGCCCGCTCCGCCAGTTCTGGGACTTGACGCTTCCGATGTTGTCGCCGACGACGTTTTTTCTCCTTGTCGTTTCGATCATCGATACCACCCAGGCATTCGACGTCATCGCCGTGTTGACCGGCGGTGGCCCCGGGACAGCGACGACAACCCTGAGCTGGTTCATCTACGAGGAGGGGTTGCAGAACTTCAACGTCGGGCGCGCGGCTGCTGGAGCGATGGTTCTCTTCGTCGCATTGCTCGTCCTCACCGGCCTCCAACGGCGCTTCATCGAGGCGAAGGTGCACTACCAGTGACCAAAGTCAAGTCGCGTGGAAGCCGGACAGATCCGTTGCGGCGCCGACTCCCGCTCTACGCGATGCTCGCCGTTGCAGCCGCGCTGTTCCTCATCCCGATGTATTGGCTGTTCTCCTCAGCCCTCAAGGATGAATCGGAGATCTACCAGTACCCACTGCAACTCGTTCCGAGTTCGCTGCGCTGGCAGAACTTCGGCGACGCTTGGAACGCCGCGCCGTTCGACCACTTTCTCATCAACTCCGCGATCACGACAGTGATCGGCGCCGCCGCGAAGCTCGCCATGGCCTGCACGACCGCATACGCGTTCGCCTTTGTGCGGTTTCCGCTCAAGAACGTGTTGTTTCTGCTTCTGCTGGCGGCGATGATGATCCCGGGCAACGTCACCCTCATCGTCAACTACCTCACCGTCAGCGAACTGGGTTGGCTCAACACCTATGCAGGGCTTATCGTGCCCGGCATCGGCTCGGTCTTCGGAACGTTCCTGCTGAGGCAGCACATGCTCACTATTCCGCGTGAGATCCTGGAAGCAGCCGAGGTCGACGGCGCCGGTCACTGGCGACGGCTCGTCGAAATCGTGTTGCCGATGTCACGTTCCGGCGTCATCACGGTCGGCCTGCTCTCGATCATCGACGAGTGGAACTCATTCATCTGGCCGCTCATCGTCACCAACACCGCCTCGATGCGAACGCTGCCGATCGGCTTGTTCTTTCTGCGCAACGAAGAAGGCGTCAACAACTGGGGGCCGATCATGGCCGGAACGGTTTTCGTGTTGCTTCCGATGCTCATCCTGTTCCTGTTCGCACAGCGGTTCATCGTCAGCGGGCTCACCCACGGGGCGATCAAGGGTTGATCGCCCATCCCTCCATAACGTCGAATCCTCCAAGGAGACCGGCCATGTCCATCGCTTCATTCCCGAAGTTGTCGCGCCGATCGTTTCTCGCCGCCACGGGCCTGGCCGGGGCAGGCCTCGCACTCGGCGCATGCGGCGGCGGCTCGGCCGGAGACTTCACCCAACCCCCCGGCGACATCCCGAAGGAGTTTGCGAACCGCCAACGGATCGTGGTGTGGTCACCATTCAACGAGCCGCAAATCAGTCGCACACTCGACACGCTCACCGCAAGCTTCAACTCCTCACAGGACCAGATCTATGCCGACGTTCAGTTCCAGGGCAGGTACCCGGACACGATGACCAAGGTGGTCGCCGGGATCCGAGCTCGCCAGACCCCGGATATCGCGATTCTCGCCAAAGAGGCATGGGGATCGCTCTACCTCAGTGACGCGATCACACCGCTGGACGACTTCTACGATGACGACTTCCCACTCAGCGGCTACAGCGAGGCCTTCCTGGCCGAGGGGCAAGTCCGGGGGAGGACCTACTGGGTGCCGTTTGCCCGAAGCGCGCCCCTGTTTTACTACAACCGAAACTTGTTCGCCAAGGCAGGCTTGCCCGACCGTGGACCGCAAACGTGGTCCGAGCTACGGGAGTGGGGCCGCAGGTTCCGGTCGAAGTTCCCCGCCTCCGGGCACGTACGGATGTATGGCTACTCGGCGCAGGACCTGGACTGGCAATTTCAGGGGATACTCTGGAATTTCGGCGCGGCAGAAGCGAACGGACTCGATGTCGTGATCGACTCGGACAGGGCGATCGCAGCTGGAGAATTCACCCGTGCGACGGTATTCGACGATGGCTCCGCGCGCCTGGCCAAGGACATCGTCGCCGAATTCCAGAATGGCACCATCGCCTCGGCCGCCATGTCGACGGCGTCGCTGCGCGGGCTGCTCGACCTCGTCGACTTCGATCTGTCGGCCGCCTTCATGCCATCTGAGGTGACGCCTGCGATTGCAACGGGCGGAGGCGGTTTCGTAATGCTCAGTGGCGTACCGCAGGAGCGTAAACAATCCGCGATGGAGTACGTCAAGTTCCTCGCGCGGCCCGCCCAGGCGGCGGCATGGAGCACCGGAACCGGCTACATCCCCGCGACCATCGCCGCGGAGAACGATCCCGCGTACCGCGCTGCCGTCGACAAGAACCCGCTTTTCGCGCTGGCCGCCAAGCAGCTGGTCTACGCGCGAGAGACCGACACGTTACGGGCCTGGGTACCCGATGTGGGACGCGATGTCTGGAACACCCTCGAGATCGTATGGGGTGACAACCAAAAGCCGGCGGATCTCTTCCCGCCACTCGCGGATCAACTTCGACGGCACGCCGACAACTTCCGTGACGACTATGAGGAAAAGGTCGCTGTCTGATGTCGTTGCGGCCCGCTGTTATTCACGATCCTGGTATGCCTTTCGCCGTCATCGGCCACCGCGGCACGCCTGCTGTCGTCCCCGAAAACACACTGACCAGCTTTCGGAGAGCCGAAGCCGACGGCGCCGACGCCATCGAGCTGGACGTGCGCAGCACCAGAGACGGAACCACCATCGTCATGCACGATCCGGACATCTCGCGAACGACAACCGGGCACGGCGCGGTGGCCGACCTGGAGGCAGCGTCTTTGCGTGGCATTGCCGGGGCTGACGGGCTACCGCCACCCACGCTCGCCGCCGCCCTCGATTCCGTGACGGTCCCGGTGCAGGTCGAGATCAAAGATCCGCGTTCTGCCCCGACTGTTGTCGACGAGATCCGCCGCCGACCTGACCGAGAAAGGTTCACGCTGAGCAGTTTTGATTCGGCCGTACTGCGAAAGATCAAGGAATCCTTCCCGCAGGGCCGACTCGGACTGATCTCAGATCGGTTGGACGACGCGGTGATCGCGACTGCCGTTGGTCTCGGTGCCGGCGCCGTCTACGCCGGTATTCAAGCGACTTCGCGGACAGCGGTTACCGCGGCCCAGGACGCGGGTATACAGGTCTACGTGTGGCTCGTCAACGACGCCGTCAGCCTCGAACGAGCGATCGCACTCGGCGTTGCGGGTGTCACTTCTGACAATCCCGGCGCGATTGTGAGGATGTTGGGCAGGGGATGATCGCAGGACCCTCGCTGTACGACGGACTAGAACGGGCCAACTTTGATGAGTTCGGCGATCGTCGCGAGGATGAATACGGTGATCAACAACATGATCACGAGCGGGTAAGAGAATTTGAACCACTTCCCGAACGGCACGCGAGCCAGGCCCAATGCCGCCATCAGGATGGGGTAGCTGGGCAAGATCAAGTTGGTTATGCCGTCGCCGAACTGGTATGCGAATACCGCTGTCTGACGCTGGATGTCGAGCAGGTCGGCCAGCGGAGCCATGATGGGCATCGTCACCACAGCCATGGCGGAAGCTGCGGGAATGACGAGGTTGATCAGGCTTTGGACAAAGACCATGGTTCCGGGAACCAGGAAGACCGGGAGAGCCGACAGTGGCTGGACAAGGCCGTTGATGATGCTGTCGAGGACGTTTCCCGACTCGAGGATGACCTGGATGCTGCGCGCGAAGCCAACCAGCAGAGCTGGGTACACCAATGCTCGTGCGCCTTCTACGAAGCTGTCGGCGACATCTCCTGGCCGCATCCAGGCGACGATGCCGATCGCCACTGTGACGAAGAGAAAGTAGCCCGTCAGCTCTTTGAGAGCGAAGTCGAACTTCAGCATGGCGAAGATCATGAAGCTGATCGAAACGAGGAAAGTAATCAGGACGCGCTTGTGCATCGCTGTCATCACCACGTCATGTGGATCGTCATGCATTTCGACGTCGGTGAAGTCGATGTGCGCGACGAGGCTCTGCGTCGGATCCTTCTTGATCTTCGAGGCGTACCGCAGTAGGTAGGCGGCGGCGATCGCGAAGATGATCGCGGCCGAGATGAGGCGGAACCAGTACCCGGAGTAGATCGGTAGGCCGGAGATCTCCTGGGCGATTGCGACATTGAAGGGCCCTGTGATGGATCCGGCATAGCCGAGGGCGGTGGCCAGAACGACCACGGCGACAGCGACCACGGCGTCGTAGCCGAGTGCGATCGCCATCATGACGATGAACGGCACAAAGATAATCGCCTGCTCGCCAAACCCGAACGTTGCTGAGCAGATGAAGAAGATGCCGAAAACAATAATGAACGACCATTTTTCGAACCTTGTACCTTGGAAGAACGTGACCACACGGGCGATGAGTGCGGTGATCGCACCGGTGTGGCTGATCAGGCCGAAACAGCCGCCGACTATCAGGATGAAAAAGATGATCGTTCCGGCGTCGGCCAATCCTTCTTGGATCAGGCCCCATACCTGCCAAGGGCCGACGGGCGTCCCGTCGACACTGTGGAATGTCCCGGGAACTACCGTCTCGACGTCCGTATCCGGATTCATGACTCGGTCGTAGGCGCCGGCGGGGATCAAGTAGGTAGCCAGCGCAGCGAAGAAGATAAGTCCCGCGACGACCACGTAGGCATTGATGTCGCCTTTGACTTTGGTTGGTAGGGCGCTGCGGACCGTAGGTTGCAGTTCCTCTGTGCTCATTGGGCTGTGCTCCGATTCGGATGGCAGGTTCAGGGTTTGCGGTGTTGGTCCTGATGACGTCGGTTCGTGCTAGGTGGCACGAGTGACAAGTTCTTCGCGTCTCGCGAGGCGCCAGACGTGCGCCTCATCGACGACAACGCCCAACCCGCAGCGATCGGGGAGATGTACGACTCCATCGCGGACGAAGGAGGAGAAGTCGGTTGGGTCGTCGGCCAGCCGCAAGGTGGACATGAAGGCGTGTCCCACCTCGACGAGTCCGTCGATAGTTGCCGCGTGCTGCAATGACGCTGCTTGTGTGATGCCGAATTCGAGCATCGAGTTCATGTAGCAACGGATGCCGAACGCCTTGGCCACCGAGGCGATTCGTTGGGCTCTGAGGGGGCCGCCGTTCTTGCTGCTCTTGATGCTGAACACCGACGCCGCACCGGACTTCGCAGTGCTCCCGGCCTGTTCGATGTCGATGACCGATTCGTCTGCCGAGAGTGGGAGGTCGGTGCTTCTCGCGAGCAGTGCCATGCCCTGCAGATCGGACTTCTCGAGCGGTTGCTCGAGGAATGCGAGGGGTAAATGCTCGACACCACGAATGAACTCCAATGCCTGATCCCGTGACCAGCCTTGGTTCGCGTCCGGGATGAAAGTGAGTTCCTCGCCGTATCGTTCGTAGAGCCGCTGGACCCGGTGGATCTCGTTGTCGGGCGGGGCGGATCCCATTTTGAGCATGTAGGTGCTGTATCCCTGCGCGACGCGGTCATCGATCGTCTCGATGTCGTCGTCTGCGGTTCCGTTACCCAGCGGCCACAGAACTGGGAGCGCAGTGCGGATTGCCCCGCCGAGCAGAGAGGCTGCCGGCACCCCCAGTCGCTTTCCGAGGATGTCGACGAGCGCCATGCTCACGGCCCCCTTGGCGCTCAGCTGTCTAGGAACAAGGCGATCGAGCTCGGCGTCGATCAATCCGGGATGTGGATGGGGAGCGGCCAACACGTGCGGCAGCAAAGATTCTTTCAGGATCTGGACGGCCTCGGCGGTGGATTCACCCGACCAAGCTCGGCTCGGGTCTGCCTCGCCCCATCCTTCGACTCCATCCGCGTCGGTGAGTTTGATCAGCACTGCGCGCGTGGAGGTGAAGGTCCCGTGCGCCATCTTGTACGGCGTCAAGAACCGGGCCTCGATCTCAAAGATCTCGGCCGTACCGATCGTCGCCATCGGATGCTCCTATCCTGCGCTCCGCACAGACGTGCGAACTCGTTGTCGAAGTACGTCGGGTAGGGATCGCCAGGATTCGCAAGACCAGCGTGGATCCATGGCGTCACACCTCGCTGTTGGTGGCGTAATACTGTCAGACAGCTTGACTGTATGTCAACGGTCACAATGGGCCGCGAATGAGAGCCCGGCATTCTCGGCGACCGACGGCCTTGTATGCCGTCAGTCTGTCTGACAGACTGACGGGGTGGTGCTGTCAGACAGTGTGACGAGCGCAGCGGCTATCAACTTCCGCAGCCAGATGTCGCATGACGTGCCTGCTCGTGACTGCTCGTGCTTCGCCCAAGGAGAAGAAGATGACTGATCAACAGACGTTCGCGATACTCGGGATGGGCAACGGCGGCCATGCCTTCGCGGCCTATCTGGGCCTGCGGGGGCAGAGAGTCCAGGTATGGGACGTCGACTCGGCACGAATCGATGAACTCCGTCAGATCGGGTCGGTAACGGCGCGAGGATCCGCGTTGACGGGGTCGGCGACTCTCGACGTCGTCTCTTCCGATCTCGAGGAGGCGGTCGCGGGCGCTGGCGTCATCTTGGTCGTGATTCCGACGATGTTCCACGCCTCGGTCGCTGAGCAGATGGCCGCACATGTGAAGGATGACCAGCTGGTCATCCTGAATCCGGGAGCGACCGGCGGCGCGCTGGAAGTTCGTGGCATCCTTCGTCGCGCCGGCGCGGGGTCGATCACGGTCGGTGAAACCAACAACATGCTGTTCACTTGCCGCAGCGCGCGACCCGGCACTGTACTGGTCCACGCGATCAAGGACCGCGTGGACTTCGCATGCCTGCCTGCGTCTGCCACCACAGCTGCCATCGCCACGCTCTCGCCGGTCCTGCCGCAGTTTCACGCCGTGCGGAACGTACTGCTCACCAGCCTGGCCAACATCAACGCGATGGTCCACCCGCTCCCCACCTTGCTGAACGCGGCGAGGTGCGACACGGCCGCGCCGTTCGACTACTACCACGAGGGGATCACCCCAGCTGTCGCGTCGTTGATCGAACGCCTCGACAAAGAGCGTCTGGAGATCGCCGACGCATACGGGGTCGAGGTCCAGACATTGCCCGAGTGGTACACCGACAGCTACGGCCGCCAGGTCGAAACTCTCTACGACGCAGTCCATAACAATGTCGCGTACACAGATATCGCCGGTCCTACCACGTTGCAGACGCGCTATCTCCTTGAAGACGTGGCCACCGGCCTGGTGCCACTATCGGAACTGGGCCGGGCGGCAGGCGTCACCACCCCGCTCATCGACGCCGCGATCGATCTCGCGTCATCGCTGATCGACGTGAATTTCCGCGAGCGGGGTCGTACGTTGGCTCGACTCGACCTCGAGCGGCTCAGCGTGCCTGAGATCGCCGCGGCAGTGGCCTGATGCGCCCAGGATGCAGGCCGAATCGACGAACTCGCAATGCCCAGCCCACCAGTCCTGGAGTCATCGATCGACCGCGCAGTCCGGGGCCGGTCCAGAACGGCAGGTCAGCCCGTGAGCGCGGAAATCACCATCCGCTCCGATTCGAACAGCCGCTCCTCGAGTTGGTATCGCGCATCGTTGACGCGACGCGCCGTGATCAGCGCACACAAGTCGCGGTTGGCTCGAATCATCTTCTGCCACTCGCTATCGCTGGCGATTCCGATCGAGGCCAGCCGCAGTCGAGTCAGCAGTTGGGTTTCGAGCGTCGACAGGTCGGGAGAATCCAGCAGGTCAACTATCGACTCGTGCATCCTGAAGTCTGTTCTCACCTGGTCGGTCAGGTCGTCGGAGTCCACAGCCTTTTCGATGCTGTCGATCACTTCCCAGAATGCGTCGAGCCGCTCCTGCGGGGCATGCGCGACAGCCTCGATCCCGGCGAGCTCCAGCACGCGCCTGGCCCGGTACGCACTCGCCACATCCTCCGCGGACAAGCTCGTCACGCGAAGTACACGGTTGGTGTTGCTTCGGCTCAGCAGGCCTTCCGCCTCCAGTCCGGCCAGCGCCTGGCGAATCGTCGGTCGCGAGACACCCATGGCGTTGGCCATCGCGTCCTCGGTCACCGGCTGCCCAGGCACCAACTCGTGGCGAATGATCTGTGATCGCAGCTCGGCGATGACTTGCTCCGAAACGGTCACGCGCCTGACGCTCATGAGTTGCACACCTGCCTCGCTCGATATCTGGAACCTTGACTGTATGTTACTCAGTCTGTCTGACAGTCAACTCGGATATGGTGCTGCTCACATCACCTCCGGACGCCGTCATCGGACGAGGCGATCAGAGCGAACCCGGTTTCTGTGGGTCCTGAGGAGATAACTCAATTGAGTACCAGTGTGTTCGACTTGTTCTCGGTCGGCATCGGTCCGTCCAGCTCTCATACGGTTGGACCGATGCGCGCCGCCGCGATGTTCGTGAAAGAGGTGGCAGAACTCATCGATCTGCAGTTGGTGACCCGAGTCGAGGTTGATCTCTACGGTTCCCTTGCTGCGACGGGACGTGGTCACGGCACCCTGGGGGCTGTTCTGCTCGGGCTCGAAGGCAATCGCCCGGAGACGATCGACCCCGGTTATGCGCGCGACCGGGTCGAAGCGATCGACTGTCACCGGATTCTGCGGCTAGGGGGGATCAAGTCGCTCCCTTTCAGCACGTCCGAGATCGGAATGCATCCGCTTACGATTAAGGGTCGCCACACCAACACAATGCGTTTCGTTGTTCACGCCCAGCCGGCGGTCCAGCCAGCGCGATTCGAGGCGACCTACTACTCCGTCGGTGGTGGATTCGTCGAACGTGATGGTGGACCCGCCCAGGTCGGCCCTGACCGACAAGCACCACTGCACTACGAAACTGCGGACGAACTGCTGTCGATCTGCGTTGAACACGACATCGCGATCAGTGAGGTGATGTGGCGCAACGAACTGGTCAGCAGTAGCCGGACCGACGTGCGCGACCGACTCTTAGGGATCTGGCGCGTCATGGAAGGGTCAATACACAACGGGTTTGCCGCAACTGGATACTTGCCGGGACCGTTGAAGGTGAGTCGTCGAGCACCGGGCCTTCGCACCCGACTGAACACGGGCGACCGCGACTCCCACGCCCATTCCATGGACTGGCTCAACGCCGCGGCCATGGCCGTCAACGAAGAAAACGCAGCAGGCGGCAGAATTGTTACCGCCCCCACCAACGGAGCGGCAGGAATCGTTCCGGCAGTCCTGTACTGGGCGCTGCGTTACCTACCGGAACTCGGTGATCGCTCGTCGAGGGGGGACGCGATCGTCCGGTACTTGCTGACCGCCGGCGCCATCGCCGTCCTGTACAAGCAACGTGCATCCATCTCCGGCGCGGAGGTCGGTTGTCAAGGGGAAGTCGGATCTGCGTGTTCCATGGCGGCCGCCGGCCTGGCTGAACTCATGGGAGCGACGCCGACGCAAGTCGAAAACGCGGCCGAGATCGGGATTGAACACAACCTCGGTCTCACTTGCGACCCGATAGGCGGACTAGTGCAGATCCCGTGCATCGAACGCAACGCCATCGCAGCCGTCAAGGCCGTCAACGCAGCCAAAATCGCACTCCACGGAGATGGTACTCATCGCGTGACTCTCGACCAAGCCATCGAGACGATGCGTCAGACGGGTCAGGACATGCTGTCGAAGTACAAGGAAACCTCAACCGGCGGACTAGCTGTCAACGTCCCCGAATGCTAATTGACAGAACTGGCTTCCGTTCCTGAGGCAGGAGCGCTGAGTCGCCACGCTTCCCAAACGGTCTGTGCAACAGCGGTTCCGGCGACGAGCAACCCGTTCTGAGGTAGGCCGAGCGTCGGACCGCAAGCGTCGAATAGCTGACAGCCGCCCTCGGTCGCAATGACAACGCCCGCAGCCACGTCCCAACTGTTGTACCGCCCGGGCAGGATCGTGGCCGCGGCCCTGCCCAGCCCCGCATGCGCCAACGATAATGCGCACGAGCCGATGATCCGTACCGTTGCCTGTTCGCCGCTCACCCATTGCAAGAACGGTTCCATTCCGGCCCAGGCGCGGTACCCCTCGGACCACTCGGTGAGAATTACCTGGCCCGTGACGGATTCGATGGCGTCGGGCACCGGTATGGGGACCCGGTTGAGCCTCACGCCGCTGCCCCGTGCCGCGCCGATCGTCTGTTCGCGATATACGTCGTGGACGACCCCGACGGCTGGCCCGTCGGTATCGAACGCCGCAATGCTCACCGATACATTGCCCAGGCCGTAGAGGAAATTAGTCGTTCCATCGATAGGGTCGATGTGCCACACCACGTCAGTCCCCTCGACGGCACCTCGCTCTTCACCGACGATGCCATGAGTCGGATAGCGGTCCGAAATAGCTGACCGGACTAGGTCTTCGACGTTCTCATCGACCGGGGTCAGCCAGTCCGCAGCACCGGATTTGGTCACAGCCTCGGATCGGTCGAGCGCGGCATCCAGCACCTGCCGGCCCGCGCGACGAGCGAGTTCCTCAGCGAACGAGAGTAACTCCGCCAGATTACCGGTCACACCGTCCTTTTCGTCGCAACTCGCGCGACCTTGTGGTTCATTGGGCATCGGTACTCTCTTCCAGCGACGACGGGCCCGTGCCGAACAAGTCAGCTACATGCAGTCTTTCGCAGCGCACCGGCGGTCGGTCAAGGGCTCTCGCGAAACCTTCCCGACCGGCGCTCGTATGAGCTCTCTCATCGCAGATTCGACGCGATTCACGCCTCCCGGGCTGTCAACCGTCACCAGCGCCACCCGTTCGTTATCCACCTTCGGCGCACGCAGGACATGTGCATTCGTGCCGTCAAAGACGACGTCGACGGCATCGTCGCCGGGAAGCTCGACGTCGTCTTTCGCCATGACGCATTCGGGCCGACGCCGTCGGTAGCTTCGGATCCTGCGATGACGTAAGCGTCAACTACGTAGATGAGCGTACGAGGTTGAGAACGCCGTCCACGGTTCCACCCGAATCGGACATCGACCGTTGCCGATCAAACGCCGGTAGGCCCCACTCAGGCCACCGGTCTCCGTATAGTCGGTGAGGTCGGCTAATAAACGGCCGATGACGAGTTTGGAGGCGGTATGGCAGGACGACCCGTGCACACGTTCCAAGTGGTGCGCCGCGCACAGGTGACGCCACACACAGTGCGAGTGGTGCTCGGTGGCACCGGTTTCGACACGTTCTCACCCAGCGAGTTCAGCGATTCCTACGTCAAGTTCGTGATCGTTCCGGCCGGAGTCGACGTCGCCGCGCTGCCACAGCCGCTGACCCTGGACAGTTTTCAGGAACTCCCCGCCGAGCGCCGCCCGACCGTGCGCACCTACACCGTGCGCCACGTCGACGAGGACCGCCGCGAGATCGCCATCGACTTCGTCGTCCACGGCGATCACGGGGTTGCCGCCCCGTGGGCGGCCGCGGTGACCCCCGGCCAGCCCGCCTACCTGATGGGTCCGAGCGGTGCGTACTCGCCGGACCCGGCCGCCGACTGGCATCTGCTCGCCGGTGACGAGGCCGCAGTGCCCGCGATCAGCACGGCCCTGGAAGCCATGCCCGACGATGCGATCGGGAAGGTCTTCATCGAGGTCGCCGGGCCCGACGACGAGATCGCGCTCAAGGCGCCGTCGGGGGTCGAGATCACCTGGATCCACCGCGGCGGCCGGGCCGACCTGGTCGGCGAGGATCGGGCCGGGGACCACGCGCCACTGGTCGCCGCGGTCAAGGAGGCGCTGTGGCTGCCGGGTCAGGTGCAGGTCTTCATCCATGGCGAAGCCCAGGCGGTGATGCACAGCCTGCGGCCCTACATCCGCAAGGAGCGCGGCGTCGAGGCCAAATGGGCCGCGTCGATCTCCGGGTACTGGCGCCGCGGCCGCACCGAGGAAACGTTCCGGCAGTGGAAGTCCGAGCTGGCGAAAGCCGAAGCCGGCGCCGCGACCTGATCCCGGCCGGCCGACGCGGATGGCAAGGTAGCCGTCATGGCATACGGCGACTTCCAACTCGAGATCTATCTTCAGGGCCTGTCCGGCGTGCTGCCGACCATGCCGATGGACTATGCCGGCCTTGAGGCCAGGGCCGAGGCCGCGATGCCCGCGTCGATCTGGTCCTACGTCGCCGGCGGTGCGGGCGACGAGCGCACCCAACGGGCCAACCGCACCGCGTTCGACCGGTGGGGTCTGATTCCGCGGATGTTCAACGCTCATCGGGAACGCGATCTGAGCGTCGACCTGTTCGGGCTCAAGCTGCCCTCGCCACTGTTCATGGCGCCGATCGGGGTGCTGGGCATCTGCGGGCAGGACGGTCACGGCGATCTGTCCGGTGCGCGGGCGGCCGCGGCCACCGGCGTCCCGATGGTGGTCTCGACCCTGACCGAGGACCCGTTGGAGGACGTCGCCGCCCAATTCGGCGACACCCCAGGGTTTTTCCAGCTGTACACGCCCACCGACAAGGACCTGGCCGCCAGCCTGGTGCAGCGCGCCGAAGCCGCCGGATTCAAGGGCATCATCGTGACCCTGGACACCTGGGTACCGGGCTGGCGCCCGCGCGACCTGGCCACCTCGAACTTTCCGCAGCTGCGCGGGAAAAGCCTGGCCAATTACACCAGCGACCCGGTGTTCCGCGCCGGGCTGCCACAGCCGCCAGAGGAAAACCCGCAGGCCACCGTGCTGCGCTGGGTCAGCCTGTTCGGCAATCCGCTGACCTGGGACGACCTGCCCTGGCTGCGGTCGCTGACCACACTGCCCCTGATCGTCAAGGGCATCTGCCATCCCGACGACGCCCGGCGCGCCAAAGATGGTGGCGTGGACGGCATTTACTGCTCCAATCACGGTGGCCGCCAGGCCAACGGTGGGCTGCCCGCCATCGACTGCCTGCCCGGTGTCGTCGAGGCCGCCGACGGCCTGCCGGTGCTGTTCGACTCGGGGATCCGCAGCGGCGCCGACATCGTCAAGGCGCTGGCCCTTGGTGCGAGCGCGGTCGGCGTGGGCCGGCCGTACGCGTTCGGGCTGGCGCTGGGCGGCGTCGACGGCATCGTGCACGTGCTGCGCTCACTGCTCGCCGAAGCCGACCTGATCATGGCCGTCGACGGCTATCCGACATTGGCCGACCTCGCCCCGGACACGCTGCGCCGCGTCGAATAGAACCTTGTGACCGGCACAGCCGGCCGCTACTGGCGGAGAAATTATTCATTGGTGTAGTATTTTCCTTCATGACTGTAGGAACAGTCCGTGAACGGGCCGCCCACCTGGGGCCCGAGCGGCGCCGCCCCCAGGTGCTCGACGCCGCGCTGACGGTCGCCATGGAACGGGGGGTGGCCGCCGTCACCATCGGCGCGGTCGCCAAGCAGCTCGGGGTGACCCGCCCGGTGGTGTACTCGTGCTATCCGGACCGGGTCGAGCTCATCAGGGCGCTGCTCGAACGTGAGTTGGGGCTGCTGCTTCGGGATGCGATCGACGCGTTGCCGCACGGCAAACCGGACGCCGACGAGACCGTGTTCGTGGACGGTTTCCGGGCCTTGCTGCACACCGTGGCGCGCCGCCCGTATTCCTGGCGAATGGTGATGAGTGCCGACCCCGATCCCGCTGTGGCCGAACACTTCCGCAACGGTCGTGCGGTGCTGGTCGGCAAGGTCTCCCGGCGGTTGGCGCCGACATTGGAGCGTTGGGGCACCACCGACGCCGACAAGAAGCTGCCGGTTCTGGTCGAGCAGTTCGTATCCGGCTGTGAAGCCGCGGTGCGGACCTTGCTGCGCGACGACGGAAAAGACTGGACCCCGGACACCTTGGGCACTTTCCTCGGATCGGCCACCTACCGGGCGTTTCGCACCGCCTGATCCCAGCACAGAGGAGTACACACATGTCCGATCTCCAGCCGATGGCCGACTACGGGTTCTTCGGGCCGGACTCGGTGACCTGGAAGGTGTGGGGCCATGCCACCACCCCGATCATCGGGCTGCAGCGCGCCGTGGTGGTCGAGGAACTCGACCCGTCCCTGATCGCCGCGGTGGACACCACCGGCGCGAACTACGACCGGCCCCGCACCCGCTACGACCGGACCGTGCGCTACTTCGCCATGGTCGCGTTCGCCGACACCGAATCGGTGCTCAAGGCCGCCGACGTCCTGGTCAAGGTGCACTCCAAGGCGATCGGCACCGAACCGCTCAGCGGCAACTCCTACGACGCGAACGATCCCAAATCCCAGCTGTGGATCCTGCTCACCGGCTGGCACTCGGTGCTCAAGGCCTACGAGCTCTACGGGGGCGGCAAGCTCTCGGCCGAGGACGAAGCCCGCTATTGGCAGGACTGCGCGACTGCCGCCGAATTCCAGACCTGCGCTCCGGCCGACGTCCCGCGCACCCGGGAGGGGATCAACGAGTACTTCGAACAGATGCGCCCGCACCTCGCGGTCAGCGAAGCCGCGCGTGCCATGATGGATCATCTGCTCAACGCGAAAGTGGTGCTACCGCAAGCCCCGTGGTTCGCCCGGCCGGCGGTGGAGATCCTCAACTGGTTCCTGCGGGCGGGAACCATCGCCACCATGCCGCGGTGGATGCGCCGGCTCAGCGGATTCGACCAGCCACGCCTGGTCGACCTGGCCGTGCGCCCGGTGCTCAAGCTCGGCTTCGGCGTGGTCGACCGGGTTCGCCGGCTGAAGCTGTTGGTGGCCAAGATCATCGCGCCCTCGGTGGTGCCGATCGCCGGCCCCTACATCATGGGCGTGCCGCCGCGCTCGGCCGACGTTCTCAGCCCCGAGGAGGGGCGTCGGCGCTATGGCTACGCCAAACCCGCCGACGCACACCAGGAGCTGCGGGCCCGCCAGCGCGAGCGGGTGTTCGGGCACGGGCAACCGCCCAGCGACGAAGGCCTCATCGAATCCCAGTCCTACCTCGGGAGTTTGGCATGACCGTACGGTCCGACGTGCTGTTCGACCCGAACCGGGCCGACTTCGACCAGTTCGACACCAGAACGCGCGAGATCTTTCGCGCCACCGTCGACTTCTTCGAATCCCACGGTAAGCGGTGGCTCAAGCAGCAGGACCGCGACCGGGTCTGGTACGGCGAGTTCCTCGATCTGGTCAAGCGCGAGAGGATCTTCGCGACCTTCCTGACCCCCGAGTCGGAGGCCGACGGCGATCCCGACAAACGCTGGGACACCGCACGCAACGCCATGTACAGTCAGATCCTGGGCTTCTACGGCATGCAGTACTGGTACGTCTGGCAGGTCACGATCCTCGGCCTCGGCCCGATCTGGCAGTCACAGAACTCGGCGGCTCGGAGAAAGGCTGCCGCACAGCTTGATTCGGGGGAGATCTTCGCGTTCGGCCTGTCGGAACAGGAGCACGGTGCCGACGTCTACTCGACCGACATGGTGCTCACGCCCGACGGCGAAAACGGATACCTCGCCAACGGCGGCAAGTACTACATCGGCAACGGCAACCTGGCCGGGATGGTGTCGGTCTTCGGCCGTCGCGCCGACAAGCCGATCATCGACAGCGCCGATCTTGACCGTCGCCGGCCGGAGGAAGATTTCGAAGGGTACCTGTTCTTCGCCGCCGACAGCCAACATCCGGACTATCACCTCCGTAAGAACGTGGTCGACGGTCAGATGTACGTCGCCGCATTCGATCTGGAGAACTATCCGGTCGCGGCCGAGGACATCCTGCACGAGGGTAAGGCCGCGTTCAACGCCGCAATCAACACGGTCAACATCGGTAAGTTCAACCTCGGCTTCGGCGCGATCGGTGCGTGCGAGCACGCCATGTACGAGGCCGTCACGCACGCCGAGAACCGGGTGCTGTTCGGGCAGCGGGTCACCGAGTTCCCGCAGATCCGCCGGATGCTCGCCGACGGCTACGCCCGGCTGGTCGGGATGAAGCTCTACAGCGAGCGGGCCGTCGACTACATGCGCGGCGCGAGTTCGCAAGACCGGCGCTATCTGCTGTTCAACGCGATCGAGAAGATGAACGTCACCCGTGAGGGCGAGAAGATCGTCACGCTGCTGGCCGACACCATCGCCGCGCGTGCCTTCGAATCCGATATGTACTTCACCATGGCGCTGCTCGGTGTCACCGGGCTGCCGCGCCTGGAGGGCACGGTGCACGTCAACATGGCGCTGTCGCTGAAGTTCATGCAGAACTACATGTTCGGCGCCTCCGACGCCGGGTTGGCGGCACTCGGTGTTCTTCCGGTCGGCCGGGCCCCGGCCCCGGTGGTGAACGCACTCGCGGGCGGGCTGCGGGCCACCGGAGGCGCACTCGCGGGAGCGCCCTTGGCGCGGCGTATTCCGCAGCTCAAACCGCTGCTGGCCGACCTGCCCACGATCGGCACCCGCCGCGACGCCGCCAACGACGACTTCCTGTTCGATCAGGGCCCGAGCAGCGGCCTGGCGAAGATCCGGTTCGGTGACTGGCAGGCGGTGCTGCGGCGGGCGGCCTCGACGCCGAACGTCGGAGTCTTCCTCGAGCAGGCCAAGGCGCTGCAGACGCTGCTGGCGGTGGCCACCCCGACCGCCGACCAGCAACGCAACGTCGACTTCCTGTTCGCGATCGGGGAGATGTTCACCCTCGTCCCGTATGCGCAGCTGATCCTGGAGCAGGCCGAGATCGAGGCGATCGACTCCGATCTGATCGACCAGCTGTTCGCGGTTCTCGTCACCGACATGTCCACGCACGCGACCAGACTGCACTGCCATCCGGATGCCACCGCGGCGCAGAAACAACGTGCACTCGACATCATCGGGCAGCCGGTCGCCGACGGGGCGCGTCACGATCGCGTCGTCGCCAAGGCCAGAACGCTGGCCGGGCGGTATGAGATGAAGCCGTGACGGTCACCGCGCGGCGCGTCGGGTGGACACCGCACCGGCATCTGCCACGGTAGGGGAGTGGACACCCTGCTCGGCGAGTTCGACCAGTATCTCGAGCTGGAACGCGGATACTCGGCGCACACCCGGCGGGCCTATCTGGGCGATCTGCGGTCGCTGTTCGGGTACACCGCCGGTGGACTCGAATCCCTGACCCTGCCGCGGTTGCGGGCCTGGTTGGCCGCACAGGCATCGGCGGGTGCGGCCCGTACCACGCTGGCGCGACGGACCTCGTCGGTCAAGACCTTCACCGCGTGGGCCTGCCGGCGCGGGCTGCTGCAGGCCGACCCGGCGGGCCGGCTGCAGGTGCCCAAAGCCCGGCGGACGCTGCCGGCGGTGCTGCGCCAGGACCAGGCGCTCGAGGCGATGGCGGCGATCAATTCCGGTGCCCAGGAAGGTGATCCGCTGTCCTTGCGGGACCGGCTGATCGTCGAACTGCTCTACGCCACCGGAATCCGGGTGAGCGAGCTGTGCGGGCTGGACGTCGACGATGTGGACGCCGGACGCCGGGTGCTGCGGGTGCTGGGCAAGGGCGACAAACAGCGCACCGTGCCGTTCGGCGAACCCGCCCACCAAGCCCTCACCTCCTGGTTGCGCGACGGGCGTCCGGCGCTGGCCACCTCCGGCTCCGGACCTGCCCTGCTGCTCGGGGCGCGAGGTGGCCGGCTGGACCCGCGGCAGGCCCGCACCGTCGTGCACCAGACCATGTCCGCGGTCGCCGGCGCACCCGATATCGGCCCGCATGGATTGCGGCACAGCGCGGCCACCCACCTGCTGGAGGGTGGCGCAGACCTGCGCATCGTGCAGGAACTGCTCGGCCACACCACATTGGCCACCACCCAGCTCTACACCCATGTCACCGTCGCGCGCCTGCGGGCCGTGCACGATCAGGCGCACCCGAGGGCCTGACACCCACCACCGCCGAACGTCGACATCACGGCGTTCAACGCAGCAGCTTGATCACCTCGGCGAGGTGCGGCCTTGCGGGCTCGCGGCCCGGCCATTCGTCGAACACCGTCCAGTAGCTGACCCCGAACCGGCGCCGGCGTTCCGAAAGCTCCTCGGCCATCTGCTCATAGGTCCCCAACAACACGAACGGGGAGGCCAGCAGCAACTCGGGGTCGGCGCCCAGCGGCGCGGCCAGCTCCACGGCGGCCGCGGCCCGGTCATCGGTATGCACGACGAACTGGAGGAGCGCGTTGAGTTCGATGGCGTCGAACCGGTCACCGGCCGCCTCGCGCACCACCGCGATCCGATCCAACAGCCCGGCGGTATCGAAGTGGGTCAGCCGTACCTCGGTGGCGTCGCGATTGTGGCTGAAACCCGCCAGCCCGGCGATATCGGCGACCCGGCCCGCCAGCTGCAGAACCCGGGTGCCGTTGCCGCCGATCAGCAGCGGCACCGCGACATCGGGTGCGGCGACCAGTTCGCCTGCGGGCGCGCGCACGCAGTAGTGCGCACCGTCGACGTCGACGGCCTCACCGGCCAGCAGCGGCCGGATCACCGATACCGATTCGACGAGCCGGTCCACCCGGACCCCGCCCGTGTCGAATTTGAGTCCGGCGGCGTCGTATTCGGACTTCATGTGCCCGGCTCCGAGCCCGAGCTCGAACCGCCCGCCCGACAGGGCGGCGAGGGTGGCGGTCTCGCGGGCGGTATCGACCGGATGCCGCAGATCGTTGTTGAGCACCAGCGTGCCGGTGTGCAGCCGGGTGGTCGCCGCGGCGGCGGTCGCGGCGCCGGAGAACGGTGACAGCGACGCCATCAGGTGGTCGGGGATGGTCAGCACGTCGAAACCGGAGTTTTCGACGCCCGCGGCGAACTCGGCGAAATCGGTGCCCCGCGGCAGGGCCGTGTGCAGGCCGAAGCGGCCGGTCGCGGTGGGATCCGGCGGCGGCATGACGGGCCATGCGCCCGAGGGTAGGCAGGTGTGTTCAGCCGGTCAGCGGTTTGAGCCGGATCGGCGTCTCGGCCAGCAGGCCCAGCGGGTCGACATAGTCGGCCCGCGATGCGGGGCCCCACATCGCCCCCCAGTGCAGGCAGGCCGGCACGGGGCAGCCGGCATGTCCTTCGACGAGCAGGCCGAGCGGCTGGCCCGCCCCGACCACCTGGCCCACCCGCACGGCCGGCGCTACCGGTTCGTAGCTGGTGCGCAAGCCACCCGGATGCGCGACGGACACCACCGGGCGCCCGGCGAGTGTGCCGGCGAACACCACCGTGCCAGGACCGGCGGCGTGGACGGCCTGCCCCGATGTGCCGGCAAGGTCGACGCCGCGATGCCCGCGCTTCCAGTTCGGTGCGGGCGCGTCGAACGTCCTGGTCACCGCCGGCCGCGGTGACACCGGCCAGCGCAGCCGCTCGCCGGTCGCGTGCGCCGGGGCCGCCGCCCAGACCAGTGCGACACTGACCAGGACCACCACCGATCTCATCCGCCCAGTTCACCGCGTCGGGGCTGGCGGATGCGAGCCCCAACCGGGCCGGTTGTGGATAACCGCACCGACCGGCCGTCGCGTGGCAAAAGCACCCCCGAGCAGCGTGTAAACTGCTATCCGCAGCTCGTGTATTCGGGCTGACTTCGCGTGTCTGCGCCACGGCCGCCTCATCGGGGTCGTACACGGATGCCGGCGGTCCCGACCTGGGGTTTCCCGGGGCGGGTCCGGTGACCGGCAGGCACCAGGGCCCGGCATCACCCGACGCCGGGCGACAACCGACAACAAGAGGACACAGGCTTCACCATGGCTGTTGTAACCATGAAGCAGCTGCTCGACAGCGGCACCCACTTCGGGCATCAGACCCGTCGCTGGAACCCCAAGATGAAGCGGTTCATCTTCACCGACCGCAATGGCATCTACATCATCGACCTGCAGCAGACGCTGACCTACATCGACAAGGCGTACGAGTTCGTCAAGGAGACCGTCGCCCACGGTGGCAGCGTTCTGTTCGTCGGCACCAAGAAGCAGGCGCAGGAATCGATCGCCGATGAGGCCACCCGCGTCGGCATGCCCTATGTGAACCAGCGCTGGCTGGGCGGCATGCTCACCAACTTCTCCACCGTGCACAAGCGGCTGCAGCGCCTCAAGGAGCTCGAGGCCATGGAGCAGACCGGTGGCTTCGAGGGCCGCACCAAGAAGGAAATCCTCATGCTGACGCGTGAGAAGAACAAGCTCGAGCGGTCGCTGGGTGGAATCAGAGACATGCAGAAGGTGCCCTCGGCCATCTGGGTCGTCGACACCAACAAGGAGCACATCGCCGTCGGCGAGGCCCGCAAGCTGGGCATCCCGGTCATCGCGATCCTCGACACCAACTGCGATCCCGACGTCGTGGACTACCCGATCCCGGGCAACGACGACGCGATCCGTTCGGCGGCCCTGCTGACCAAGGTCGTCGCCTCCGCGGTGGCCGAGGGCCTGCAGGCCCGGGCCGGCCAGGGCGGCGGCGAGAAGCCGGACGCCGCAGGCGCCGAGCCGCTCGCCGAGTGGGAGCAGGAGCTGCTCGCCGGCGCGACCGCGGGCACCGCCGAAGGCGCTGCCAACGGTGCCGCCACCACCGAATCATCCACTGACGCTTCGTAATCACTCAGGGGAAGGCTTACATGGCTAACTACACCGCTGCCGACGTCAAGCGGCTTCGGGAGCTGACCGGCGCCGGCATGCTCGACTCGAAGAACGCGTTGGTCGAGGCCGGCGGCGACTTCGACAAGGCCGTCGAGTTGCTGCGTATCAAGGGCGCCAAGGACGTCGGCAAGCGTGCTGAACGCGCCACCGCCGAAGGTCTGGTCGCCGCCAAGGATGGCGCGCTGATCGAGCTCAACTCCGAGACCGACTTCGTCGCCAAGAACGCCGAGTTCCAGGCACTGGCCGAGCAGATCGTCGCCGCAGCGGCGGCGGCGAAGGCCGGCGATATCGACGCGCTCAAGGCTGCCAAAACCGGCGACACCACCGTCGAGCAGGCCATCGCCGACCTGTCGGCCAAGATCGGCGAGAAGCTCGAGCTGCGCCGCGTCGCCTACTTCGACGGCACGGTCGAGACCTACCTGCACAAGCGCGCCGCGGACCTGCCGCCGGCCGTGGGTGTGCTGGTGGAGTACACCGGTGACAACGGTGCCGAGGCCGCGCATGCGGTCGCACTGCAGATCGCCGCGCTGAAGGCCCGTTACCTCACCCGTGAGGACGTGCCCGAGGACATCGTCGCCAACGAACGTCGCATCGCCGAGCAGACGGCCAAGGAGGAGGGCAAGCCCGAGCAGGCGCTGCCCAAGATCGTCGAAGGCCGCGTGACCGGCTTCTACAAGGACGTCGTGCTGCTCGATCAGCCGTCGGTGTCCGACAACAAGAAGACCGTCAAGGCCCTGCTCGACGAGGCAGGCGTGACCGTCACCCGGTTCGTCCGGTTCGAGGTCGGTCAGGCCTAGCCGCAGACCTGAGCGGCGCACCAACCGCTCACCCGTGAAACCCCGCGTCATATTCGGCGATCCCGATGACGCGGGGTTTCGCCTTTCGGGGAACCGGCCGGACCGCGTCGGTGCGGTGGTACTACTTGGTACCGTCGGCGTATGAGCCGTATCAGTGCCTTCAGCGACGACGCTCTGGGCGATCACGACGCCGTCGGGTTGGTCGAGGAGTTGCGGGCCGGGCGGGTCTCGGCCGCCGACCTCATCGAAGCCGCCGTGGCGCGCACCGAGGCCGTCAACCCCACGCTGAACGGCCTGGCGTTCGAAGCCTTCGACCGGGCCCACGCCCGTGGCGCCGCGCCGAGCCCCTACGGCGGCTTCTTCGACGGCGTACCGACGTTCGTCAAGGACAATGTGGCGTTCGAGGCGATGCCGACCATGCAGGGCACCGACGCCTGGGACCCCCGGCCCGAGCGGGCCAACGGCGACTTCGCCAGGGCCTACCTCTCGACCGGCCTGGTCCCGCTCGGCAAGACCCGCCTTTCCGAGTTCGGTTTCAGCGCGGCGTGTGAACACCCGCGGCTGGGGCCGGTGCGCAATCCGTGGAACACCGACTACACCGCAGGCGCATCGTCCTCGGGTTCGGGGGCCTTCGTCGCCGCCGGGGTGGTGCCGATCGCCCACGCCAACGACGGCGGCGGGTCGATCCGGATTCCGGCCGCATGCAACGGGCTGGTCGGGCTCAAGCCGTCACGCGGGCGGCTGCCACAGGACGAGAACCTGCGCAGGATGCCGCTGCGGATCGTGACCGACGGGGTGGTGACCCGGTCGGTACGCGACACCGCCGCCTTCTACCGCGAGATGGAACGGGTGTACCGCAACCCCAAGCTGCCACCGATCGGCGACGTCAACCGGCCCGGCCGGCAGCGGCTGCGCATCGCGGTGTGCACGCAATCGCTCAGCCGCGAGGCCGGGCCCGAGATGCGTGAGCTCACCCTCAAGACCGCGGCGCTGTTGGAGGAACTCGGTCACCGGGTCACCCCGATCGGCAACCCGGTGCAGCCGAGCTTCAAGGACGACTTCCTGTTGTACTGGGGGTTTCTCGCGTTCGCGCTGGTTCGCGGTGGACGGCGGTCGTTCGGCCCGAGTTTCGACCGGGGCCGGCTCGACGACCTCACCTTGGGACTCGACCGGCATGCCAGCCGCCATCTGTACCGGCTGCCGACGGCCATCGCCCGGCTGGCCCGGTCGCACCGGATCACCGAGCGGTTGGCCAACAGCTATGACGCGGTGCTCATGCCCACCCTCGCCGACCCCACCCTGCCGGTCGGCCGGCTCGACCCGACCGTCGGTTACGAACAGATCATCGATCGGCTGATCGACTGGGTCGCCTTCACCCCGTTGCAGAACGCCACCGGCGATCCGGCGATCTCGCTGCCGCTGGCGCAGACCTCGGCCGGGTTGCCGGTCGGCATGATGCTGTCGTCGACGGTCGGCCGCGAAGCGCGCCTGCTGGAGCTGGCCTACGAGCTCGAAGAGGCGCAGCCGTGGCGCCGGATCCAGGACCAGAAGTAGCCGGATTCCGCGCCTTTCGCGGCCCACCTCATCCGGCGAGCAGACACGCGGGTACCCGAAAACCGGCGTGTCGGGGTACGCCCGCGTCTGCTCGCCGGGTGAAGGTCAGGGTGCGGAAACTCCGGGTGCTCGTCTCCTATGATGGCGGGCGAGTACGCCGACAACGGGGGATATGCATGGCAGGTGAGGACTCCCACACCAGCGAGCCGATCGAGCCGGGCCCCCGGCCCGGCTCGATCCGCTGGCAGGAGCCGGGTAAGACCACCCCGCGCCCCCCGACCGTGGCCGAGGCGCGTCAGCGGGACAAGGCGCAGAAGGCACGGGAGGCCGCCGAGGAATGGGCCAGGCTGCAGGAGGAGAAGCGCGAACAACGCTCCGCCACCGGTAAGAAGATCCTGATGGGCTCGGTGGCCGTGGTCGGCGTGGTCGGCGCCGTCGCACTCGGCTACCAGCTGCTGCACAAGGAGGAAGTCGAGGCCACCTGCGTCAAGGACGGGACCAACGAGGTGGTGCCCGATCAGTACTGCAGCAGTGGCCACAGCGGTGCCGGCGGAATGTTCATCTACGCGGGTTCGCCGTATCGCTACTACTACGGCGGGCAGAACAACGGCGTGGGCACCGTGGCGCGCGGCGGGACGCTCGAGGTGCCCAAGGGCACCACCGCGAAGACCAAATCCGGGACGTCGATCTCGCGGGGCGGCTTCGGGTCGTCATCGAGCTACGGCGGAAGCTCGGGCAGCTGATGCGGCGTCAGCGCAGTTCCCCGCGAACCGGCTGGGAACGGATCGTCGCCGACCAGGGGATGTGTTACGGCACCCCGGCGCGGGACGCCACCGGTGCCGAACGCCCCTACTGGGACGAGTCCGTGCACTACGTCTTCGACATGGACGAGGTGCTCTCGATCGAGGCCTCGGTCGAGGTGCTGCATTCGATGTGCCTTGAGGCCGTCGAACACGTCGTATTGACCGGGCGCTACCGCGACTTCGGGCTCCCGGAGTGGAGCTGGGAGCACATCGAGAAGTCGTGGCGGCGCGGCGACCCCTACCTGTACGGGCGGTTCGATCTGCGCTACGACGGGCGGCGGCCGCCGGTCCTGCTGGAGTACAACGCCGACACCCCGACCACCCTGCT
Organism: Mycobacterium sp. NPDC003449; assembly: GCF_053588415.1. Classification (NCBI taxonomy): domain Bacteria; kingdom Bacillati; phylum Actinomycetota; class Actinomycetes; order Mycobacteriales; family Mycobacteriaceae; genus Mycobacterium; species Mycobacterium sp. NPDC003449. The sequence continues at coordinate 19,354 of NZ_JBSFPX010000029.1, read as the reverse complement.
GGAGGCGGCGATCCTGCAGTGGCACTGGAAGACCGACGTGTTTCCCGACGACGACCAGTGGAACTCGCTGCACGAGAAGCTGGTCGCCCGGTGGGGCGAGATCGCCGACCGGTTGCCTGGGGCCGAGACCTACTTCACCTGGTCGGGGGCCGAACACACCGGCGAGGACAACGTGACGGTGGCCTACCTGCAGGAGTGCGCGGCCGAGGCCGGCCTGCACACCGTGGGGTTGGCGATCGAGGACGTCGGGTTCGACGAGGATCTCGACCGGTTCGTCGACCTCGAGGAGGCACCGATGTCCTCGGTGTTCAAGCTCTATCCGTGGGAGTGGATGCTCGACGACGACTTCGGCCGCCGCGCGGTCGAAGGGCTGCCCGCGACCATGTGGGTGGAGCCCCTGTGGAAGACCCTGCTCAGCAACAAGGCGATCCTGGCGGTGCTGTGGGAGATGTACCCGGGCCACCCGAACCTGCTGCCCGCCTATGTCGACGACCCGCATGAGCTGACCGAGTATGTGCGCAAACCCAAACTCGGACGCGAGGGCGCCAACATCACCATCGTGGGTGCCGGCTTCGAAACCGAGACCGGCGGCGTGTACGGCGAGGAGGGCTACGTCTACCAGTTGCTCGATCCGTTGCCGCAGTTCGACGATATGCGCCCCGCGCTCGGGGCCTGGATCGTCGGCGACGAGTCCGCAGGGCTGGGCATCCGCGAGACCTCGGGTCTGGTCACCGACAACGGCGCCGCCTTTGTGCCACACCGCATTCCACTGTGATCCGGAAGGAACGACAACCCATGACCGATACAACGAGCATCGCGCTCAGCTCCGACTACTGGTCGGTGCTCGGCCACGGGGTCGCGGCAATCGCGCTGTACACCATCCTGGGGGTCGCCCTGATGGTCGTCGGTTTCTATGTGATCGACTGGACCACGCCGGGGCCGCTGCGCACGCTGGTGCAGGCCGGGCGCCCCAATGCGTGCGCGGTCGCCGCATCGGGTGTGGTGTCGATGGCGGCGATCATCGTGTTCGCGGTGTTCTCATCCTCCGGTGACCTGCTCCAGGGGCTGCTCATGACGCTGGTGTTCGGGCTGCTGGGCATTGCCGCACAGGCGTTCTCGGTCCGGCTGATCGGGGCGATCAAGGGTATCGACATGGGTCGGGTACTGGCCGAGGAGAAGTTCACCCCCGAGGTACTGGTGGTGACGGCGTCCTATTTCGCGTTCGGTTTGATCGTCGCGGCCGTCATCCTCTGACCCTGCCTCGCGAGCAGACGCGAAACTGCCCGAAATCCGGTGAAACCAGGCAGGTTTGTGTCTGCTCGTCAGGAAATCTCGCGGCACACGGCGGCGGCGGCCCGGGTCAGTCCGGCCGGGCCCTCGCGCAGCGCCTGCTCGATCGGGGTCCCCGGCTCCGTGATCGCCACGATCCGGTCCACCCCGTTGGCCAGCAGCACGTCGGCGTCCGGTGCCACCCGGCCGGCGAAGATGACCACACCGGCGCCCGCGCGTCCGGCCGCCCGGGTCACCCCGAACGGTGTCTTGCCCAGCATGGTCTGGGCATCCACGCTGCCCTCACCGGTGAAGACCCAGTCGGCGCCGGTCAGGGATTGCTCAAGGCCCACGGTCTCGGCGATCAGCTCGACACCGGGATCACATTCGGCGCCAAGGAATTCCAGCAGTGCGAAACCGAGGCCACCGGCCGCCCCGGCGCCGGGAAGTTCGGGCCGGGCGCGGCCGAGGGTCGACCCCGTGACCGCGACGAAGCGGGTCAACGCCGCTTCCAGGGTCTCGACATCGGCGGGGGTGGCACCCTTCTGCGGGCCGAAGACCGCGCTCGCACCGCCCGGCCCGAGCAGCGGGGCGGTGACGTCGGAGGCGATCCTGACCCTGATGTCGGCCAGTCGCGGATCCAGACCGCGCAGGTCGATGCGGTCGAGCCGGGCCAGTGCGGCACCACCGGGCGGCAGGGGAGTGCCGTCGGAATCGGCCAGGACGGCACCGAGCGCGACGAGCATGCCCGCGCCGCCGTCGTTGGTGGCCGAGCCGCCCAGCCCGATCAGCAGCTCGGCCGCGCCGCGATCCAGTGCCGAGCGGATCAGCTGGCCGACACCGAAAGTGCTGGCGGCGAGCACATCACGGTCGGCGGGTGCCACCTGTTCCAGACCGGATGCGGTGGCCATCTCGACCACGGCGAGTTTGCGGCTCGCGATGTAGCCGTAGTCGGCGGCCACCGGCCGGCCCAGCGCATCGCGGGCCTCGACGGTGACGTGCTCGCCACCGAGGGCGTCGACCACGGCGTCGACCGTGCCTTCACCGCCGTCGGCCATCGGCACGCCGATGCACTCGGCGTCGGGCAGGACCGCGTGAACGCCGTCGCGCAGGGCGGCGACGGCTTGCGACGCGGTCATCGACTCCTTGAAGGAGTCGGGGGCGAGAACAATTCTCATCAGGTGCTATCCAACAGGGGTCAGCGCCGGTTTCCCGGCGAGAACCGCGGCGGCGTTGTCGATGGCGAGAATACCCATCGCGTCCCGGGTGGCTTCGCCCGCACTGGCGGTGTGGGGCGTCAGCACCAGGTTGGGGGTCTCCAGCAGTGCGGGGTTGACGTCGGGTTCGTTCTCGAAGACATCGAGCGCCGCACCGCGGAGCCGCTCGCCGTGCAGCGCGGCCATCAGCGCGGATTCGTCGACCACCCCGCCGCGCGCGGTGTTGATCAGGTAGGCGGTCGGCTTCATCTTCGCCAGGGCGGCCGCGTCGATCAGGTGATGGGTCTGCGGTGTCAGCGGGGTGAGGACGCTCAGTACGTCGCTCTCGGCGAGCAGCGTGTCGGCGTCGACGAACCGGACCCCGTCCTCCTCGGTGCCGGGCTGGCGGCTGCGTGCCGTCGCCAGCACGGTCATGTCGAAGGCCAGTGCCCGCTTCGCGACGGCCCTGCCGATCCGGCCGTAGCCCAGGACGCCCAGGGTCGCACCGGCGCTGATGTCCAGCCCGACCAGCATCCGGGGGCCCCACACCCACGGCAGGCCCGACCGCAGGAATCGGTCCCCGTCGAGCACCCGGCGGGTAGCCGCCAGGATCAGGGCGAAGGTGTGGTCGGCGGTGGCCCGGTCGAGGACCCCCGGGGTGTTGGTGACGGTGACGCCCGCCGCGGTCGCGGCGGGGAGATCGATGTTGTCGTAGCCGACGGCGACGTTGGCGACCACCCGCAGCTGATCGCCCGCCGCGGCCAGCAGCGCGGCGTCGACGCGTTCGGTCAGCGTGACGACGGCGGCGCTGGCGCCGGCGATACCGGCCTGCAGCTCGGCCGGGCTGGGCGGATCCTCGGCGCCGACCCGGACCGGAACCCCCAGCGAATTCAGATGGTCCATCGCACGGTCGGTGAGCAGTCTCGACACGTAGATCGTCAACAGTCGTCCTTGTCATCGCGTGATCGGTGGTGCCGAACGATGCGGCACCCGTGACCGTTGACGATACTTCGCGGCGGTGACGCGGGCGCCTGGCGACCGGGCTTTCGTCCCGCCGGAGTGAGATCGCGCTTCTGTAAACGGAATTCGGAGGTCAGGTGTCCGGTCGGACGGCTCAGCCGTCCGATCCGTGTACGGCCACAGTCGGTTCGACGCCGGTGGCACCGACAACGTCGGCCCATACCTCGAAACCGTGCTGGAATGCCACCACACCGGCTTCGGGTAGCGCGATTTCGATCGCCTCGAGAATCTCCTGCGCCGAGACCCCCAGGTCCAGGGCCACTCGGATATGGCCGGCGATGTGGCCGTGCGAGGCCTTCAGCACCGTCAGGCTGGTGATGAAGATCAGCTCTTTGGTCGCCTTGTCGAGTTTGCGCTGATTCGTGTACGCGGCCGATACCAGGCCGTTGGCGGCTTTGAGGACATCGAGGTCGGCCTTGGCCATCAACTTGTGATACGGCAGCACATAGCCGCGGGCGCGGGCCATGTCATTGACGTACTCGAGGGCTTCGCTGGAATCAGACACAGAGTTCCTTTCGACGGATGGCTCGTGGGATGTTCGGGTAACCGCGACGGCTCACCTGTTGCCGCGGTGCAGGTCGGCGAAGATCCGGGGCAGTGCGGCGCGGCTGGCCTGCGCGACGTGGTATTCCCCGGCGCGGCGGGCACCTTCGATATCGCCGGCGATGACCGCGTCGCATATCGCGGTGATCTCGGCGAGGGTTGCGGGGTGGCGGTTCTCGGCGGACAGCGAGTAGCGGCGGAGCAGCCGGATGCGCGCGTGCAGCAGGCGAAGGGCCGAGGTGAGTTCCGAGTTTCCGGCACCCGTCAGCAGGGCGTCGTAGAACGCGTCCTTGGCCGCGAGGATGACGGTCAGGTCGCCGCCCTGGATGGCCCGCTCGATGTCGGCGGCACATGCGGCGAGGGTTTGCTTGTGTTCGACCGTCCCCCGACGGGCGAACAGCGAACATGCCAACGACTCCAGTGCCCCGCGAACCTCGAACAGATGCTCGGCATCGCTGTAGGACATCTTGGCGACCAACGCGCCGCGGTTGGCTTCGATGGTGACGAAACCTTCGCCCTCGAGCTGGCGCAACCCCTCGCGCACGACGGTGCGCGACACATCGTAGGACTCGCAGAGTTCCCGCTCGTTCAGCCGGGTTCCCTGTTTGAGCAGCCCATGGCTGATGGCGTCACGTAATCCACCGACCAGTCGGGTCCGTGCCGGTGCCGCGGCGGTAACCGACGGTGCGACGGTGATCTCCTGCATGAGATAAACCCCAGTTCGGTTGTCATACGAAAGTGCTGGTGAGCCGAAAGTCGCGGTCACACACGCGTTGTCCCGCCCCGACACGAGTTGCTTTCGAGGTGCATCGTCGCGAACCATCGGCGATCTGATCAAGACGGTACGACAATTATTTCTACCGCGCAAACGAGGCACCTGCAAAGTGGATCGATATTTCTGCAGGTAAGTCGCCTATTGCGGATGGGCCGTGATCGCGATCCCGGGAATCTCGACCGCTCATGCTTGACGGAGCGCGAACGATTGTCATACATTGCCCGAGGCAACGATGTGGTGAGGCACACAAGCTGTGCGGCGTCTCAGCACCGCAAGACCTGTTCGCCGCCTCCAGGCGCAGGCATCGGCTGACGCGTTCATCCCGTCAATGCCCACGGAAAGCGGCGATCTCCGAACGTCTGGCGCGACATCGACAACCCCAGGAGAATCAGATGACACATGGCAATGCAGCGGCTCTGGGCTGGCAGCGGGCTGGGACCAGGCCACTGTCGATCACCTTGATCGACGGCCCCAACATGCCCAACCTGGGCAACCGCAACAAACGTGTCTACGGGCCGATCGCCTCCATCACGGCTCTCCAGGACTACATGCGTGAACTGGGCGCGGGGATGGGTGTCACCGTCGAAGCGCTGGCATCCAATCACGAGGGCGAAATCCTCGACGCGATCCATGCTTCCGCGGCCCACACCGACGCCTACATCCTCAACCCCGCGGGCCTGACCAAGACCGGCGAGCCGACCCGCCATGCCCTTGAGGAAACCGGGCGGCCGTGGGTGGAAACCCACTTCTCCAACATTTCGGCGCCCCCGTGGTCGGGTCGCGGATTGCCGGGTGGGCCATGGGAATCCAACTTCACACGCTCCGCGACGGGCATGTCGATGGGCCTGCGTCACCACAGTTACCTCGGCGCTCTGGTGGCCCTGGTCGCCGCGCTCGACGATCCGGAGTTCCTCGGGGCCGCCGAATGACCGGTCTGGACCCCGGATGGGAGACCGACTGGCTCGCCACCGTCGGTGCCGACGCCGAATTCCGGCTCATCAGCCGATGGACCGATGTCGCGCTGCGGTTGATCGGTGACGACTTCGACCGCAGCTACCGCATCGACCACTCGGCCATCGGCGTCCACGACCACGCCACCTCGGTCCCGATGGTCACGCTCACCGGGTCGGCCGCGGCGTGGAGTGCCTATCTGGCACCGACGCCGGCGCCGCACGATCATCACATCCTCGCGATGCAGCGACGTCGGGCGGACTTCTCCATCGACGGCAGGCATGCCCTGTTGCAGAACCTGAACGTTCTCAACCGGGTTCTGGATCTGCTGCGCACGGTGGCCACCGGCCGGCATCGGGGCATCGCATGAGCGGCTATGAACCGATCACCGGGCGTTACCTCACGGTCGACATCCAAGGGACCCCGAACCGGATCTACCTCGAAGAGTCCGGAGCCGGCATCCCGGTGGTGTGCCTGCACACCGCCGGTGCCGATTCCCGGCAGTACCGCCATCTGCAGACCGACGACGAGGTCCTCGACCGGTTTCGCGTCATCGCGTTCGACTTGCCCTGGCACGGAAAGTCATTGCCGCCGGACAACTGGTGGCACGGCGAGTACCTGCTCACCGCGGAGCTTTACCTCGCCACCGTGATGGCGGTCATCGAGGCGCTGGATCTGAAGCAGCCCATCGTGATCGGCTGCTCGATGGCCGGATCGTTCGTGCTGGAGCTGGCTCTGGCCCAGCCCGACCGTATCGGCGGTGTCATCGGCTTCTCCGGCGCCGCGAAAGTCGACGGTCGGTTTGACGACTGGTCGCTGGCGCCCGATATCAACAGCAACCAGTCGGTGCCGTCCTGGACCTATGGACTGATGGCGCCGCAGAGCCCCGAACCGGCACGCCGCGAGGTCTGGTGGATGTACGCCCAGGGCGGGCCGGGAATCTACCGGGGGGACACCTACTACTACAGCAACGAGGTGGACCTCCGTGGCCGCGAGCGCGACATCGACACCGCCAAGTGTCCGGTGTACCTGCTCACCGGCGAATACGACTACGCATGCAGCCCCGAGGAGACCGAAGCCGCGATCGCGGCGATCCCCGGCGCCCGCGGCGGCGTGATGCGCGGGATCGGACACTTTCCGATCTCCGAGAACTACCCGCTCTGCAAGACATATCTGTGGCCGGCGCTGCTCGAACTCGCCGGTATCGGGTGATCTGCCGACAGGCTGCCCATGACAACAGGAAACGAGGACGCGATCGATGGCACCCGAAACCTACCCGGGTCAGAGGGCCGGCGTGAGTAGCGATTTCGCCGGCCGCCGCATTCTGGTGACCGGCGGCGCCTCCGGCGTCGGTGAGGCCTGTGTCAGCCACTTTCTGGGCCTCGGCGCTCTGGTGGCGGGCCTCGACGTCAAGCAATCCGCCCGCTCGGATGCCAACTATCTGCACCTGGTCGCCGACCTGCGCGACCAGCGCGCGGTGTCGGCCGCGGTGGCCGAGGTGGCGGGGCGGTTCTCCGGGTTGGACACCCTGGTCAACAATGCCGGAGTCAGTTTCGTCGGCACCATCGAAGACGGGACCGAGGAGGACTGGAACCGGCTGTGGGACATCAACGTCATGGGATACGTCCGATCGACCCGGGCGGCGCTGCCGCTGCTCCGGCAATCGGATTCCGCCGCCATCGTCAACGTGTCGTCGCTGACGGCCACCTCCGGCCTTCGCCAGCGCGCCGCCTATACCGCGACCAAGGGCGCCGTTGACTCCATGACCAGGGCCGTCGCGGCAGACCTGGTTGGCGAAGGCATCACCGTCAACGCGGTGAATCCCGGAACCGTCGACACCCCGTTCATGGCGGAGTTGGCGGCCAGGGCCGACGATCCGATCCAGCGTCGCGCGGATTTCGATTCGCGTCAGCCCATCGGCCGCATGGTGACCCCCGCCGAAGTCGCCCATGCCGTCGCGTACTTCGCACACCCCCTCAGCAGATCCACCACCGGCAGCACGCTCATGGTGGACGGAGGCATCTTCAACCTGCATATGACACGGGCCTGATCGATGGTGCTCGTGAAACATCCCCAGCAGCAATCGAATAACGGAGCATTTGAATGAGACTTGACAACAGGGTTGCCATCATCACCGGAGCCGGGCAGGGCATCGGCCGGATCTACGCCGAGAGATTCGCCGAGGAAGGCGCCGCCGTGGTCGTCGCCGACCTCAACGGCACCAAGGCGGCAGAGGTCGCCGCGGCCATCACCTCGGCAGGTGGCCGTGCGCTGGCGTCCACCACCGACGTCTCGGACTCCGATTCGGTCAAAACCATGGTCGACACCGCCGTCGAGGCATTCGGAACGGTCGACATTCTGGTGAACAACGCGGCGATCTTCTCGACCCTGAAAATGAAGCCCTTCGAGGAGATTTCGGGCGAGGAATGGGACAGCCTGTTCGCCGTCAACGCCAAGGGCACGTTCCTGTGCTGCCAGGCGGTCTCACCCGTCATGCGCAAGAACCAGTACGGCCGCATCATCAACATCTCCTCGAGTGTGGTCGTGACCGGCAGGCCCAACTACGCCCACTACATCGCGTCCAAAGGTGCCGTCTGGGCGTTGACCCACGCCCTGGCAACGGAATTGGGCGGCGACGACATCACCGTGAACACCGTGAGCCCACACGGCATCGTCACCGAAATCCCCAGGGAGACGATCTCGGAGGAGGGCTGGCGGCGCAACCTGGAGGAGCAGGCGCTCAAGCGTAAAGGCGATGCGTCCGACCTTGTCGGCGTGGTGCTCTACCTCGCGAGCGACGAGAGCAAATTCATGACCGGTCAGACCCTGAGCCTGGACGCCGGCCTGCGCTTTACCTGAGGGCTCGCCCTGCCACCCACCCGTAACCCATTCATGAAGGCACGGAGCAACAATCATGGCGAATACATCGAGCACCAACGCCGGTCCGACGACAGTGCCTGGCGATTCAGCGCGCCGGTCCGCGCTGCGCAAGGTGAACGCCCGGTTGATGCCGTTCATATTCCTGCTCTACCTCGTCAACTACATCGACAGAACCGCGCTCGGTATCGCCGAGCCGAACGGTATGAGCGACGAGCTCCACATGACGGCGACCCTGTTCGGTCTGGCGTCCGGCATCTTCTTCGTGGGCTACATCCTCCTCGAGGTGCCCAGCGCGATCGCCGCCCAGAAAACGGGCGCACGGGTCTGGATCGCCCGGATCGCGGTCTCCTGGGGTGTGGTGGCGTCGCTGACCGCCTTCGTCCCCAGCTACGAGTGGCTGATCGGCGCGCGCTTCCTTCTCGGCGTGGCCGAGGCCGGGTTCGCGCCGACGGTGCTGCTGTATCTCACCATCTGGTTCTCCAATCGTGAACGCCCCAAGGCATTCTCGGTCTATCTGCTGGGAATTCCGATCTCGTCGGTCATCGCCGCCCCGTTGGCCAGTTGGTTGATCGACGCCGGTGACGGCGTGTTCGGGCTGAGTGGATGGCGATTCATGACCCTGATGACCGGCCTTCCCGCGATCGCCCTGGGTATTGCCGCGTACTTCTGGCTGACGGACCGCCCGTCGGAAGCCGGGTGGCTGACCGACGCCGAGAAGAACGCCCTGATCCGCGACCAGGACGAGCACACCCCGGCCGAAGCCCGCGGACACTCCGGAGGCATGCTGGCCTCGCTGCGATCCGGCCGCGTCTGGATCATGGGCATCGCCTACCTCGGCGTGGTCTACAGCCTCTACACCATCGGGTTCTTCCTGCCCAGCGTCGTCGCGGGCTTCGCCGAACGGTTCGGCACCGACTTCTCGGTGATCGAGAACGGGTTCATCATCGCGATTCCGTACGTGTTCGCCGCGATCGCTCTCCTGCTCTGGCCCCGCCACGCCAGCAGGTCCGGCGATATCGGATGGCACGTTTTCATCAGTACCGCCGTGGGGGCGCTGGGCATCGTCATCGCGGCCTTCGCCGCGGACCCGTGGATCGTCATGGTCGGCGTCACGTTCTGCGCGGTCGGGGTCATCTCCGCCATGCCACTCGTCTACAGCCTGCCCGCACGAATACTCTCCAGCGTCGCGGTGGGGGCCGGCCTCGCCCTCGTCAACACCATCGGCAACGTCGGAGGTTTCGCCGGACCGTTCGTCACCGGCTGGCTGCGGGATCTGTTCGGTAACGACCAGGGCGCCTTCTCCGTGGTGGCGCTGCTGCTGCTGACGTCGGGTGTCATCTCCGTGGTGGTCCAGTCGCGGACGCGGTCGATCAACCGGACCATCCAGGGCGACGCCGCATCCGAGCCGCACGGGACGATGGCGCGGTGACGTGAAGGTCAGGACCCGGAGCCCGAAACGGCGTGGCCGGCATCGGCCCCGACCGGTGGTCAGTCCACCGCATCGGCCAGCAGACGCTTGAGTTCGCGCCGCTGCTCGGCGGTAAGGCGGGCCAGGGCCAGATCGTCGGCGGTGTGCACGGCGGCCTCGGCACGTGACAGCAGGGCGGCGCCCTCGGCGGTCAGCTCGGCGGGCAGGGCGCGACCGGAGCTGACCGTGGCCGGCCGGCGCACGGCGCCGCGCTCCTGCAGCCCGCGCACCACATTGTTCATCGCCTGCGGCGACACGTTGATGTGGCGCGCGAGCTCGGCGTTGGACTGGCCGGGGGCCATGGACAGGATCCTCAGGCAGACGAACTCGGGCAGTGACAAGCCGAGCGGCTGCAGGTGTTCGGCCACCTTCGGTTGCAGCACCGCAACCACCCGGTACATCAGAAACCCCAGCGGTTGGTCCTCGAGGCTATCGTTCATATCAAGCATATTGACACATATCAACCACGTTGATATACCGGATGGCATGACACAACCACAGGAAGTATTCGAATCGGCATATCGCGGCGACGCCCCGGAGTTCGCGGGGGTGCGCCCGCCGTGGAGCATCGGCGAGCCACAGCCCGAGATCGCCGCACTGATCGAGGCGGGCAAGGTGCACGGCGACGTCCTCGACGCGGGCTGCGGAGAGGCGGCCACCGCGCTGTACCTCGCCGAGCACGGCTTCACCACGGTCGGGCTGGATCAATCGCCCACCGCGATCGACCTCGCCCGCGCCGAGGCCGCCAAGCGGGGACTGTCCAACGCCAGCTTCGCGGTCGCCGACATCAGTGATTTCACCGGATACGACGGCCGGTTCGGCACCATCATCGACAGCACGCTGTTCCACTCCATGCCCGTCGAACTCCGCGACGGCTACCAGCGGTCCATCGTGCGGGCCGCCGCCCCCGGCGCGTCCTACATCGTCCTGGTCTTCGACAAGGCGACCATGGGCGACACCGGTCCGGCGCACCCGGTCGACGAGGACGAGTTGCGGGAGGTCGTCGGCAAATACTGGGTGATCGACGAGGTGCGGCCGGCCCGCATCCACGCCAACGTGCCCGCCCAGTTCACCGACTTCGCCGCCTTCGCCGGCACCGACATCCGCGACGAGGGCGGTGACCGCAAATCGGTCGCCGCCTGGTTGCTGCAGGCACACCTGGGCTAGACCCGGTAGGCCGGCGACACTCCGATTCGCGAGGCCCGGGCATTGCCGGACGGCCGCGATAAGGCAGGATGGAGATGCCGTCCTGGGCGATCGCCCGGATGGCTCTCTAATGCGAGGAGTGCCGAGGAGACCGATGGCGGATCCGAATGTCGCCGGCCAGGCCGCAGCACCCATTCGCCCCCTCTATACGCGAGTGCTGCTGAAACTCGGCGGTGAGATGTTCGGCGGTGGCGAGGTGGGCCTTGACCCGGATGTGGTCGCACAGGTGGCCCGCCAGATCGCCGAGGTGGTGCGCAGCGGCGCACAGGTTGCCGTGGTGATCGGCGGCGGAAATTTCTTCCGCGGTGCCCAACTGCAACAGCGCGGTATGGAGCGCACCCGCTCCGACTACATGGGCATGCTCGGCACCGTCATGAACAGCCTTGCCCTGCAGGACTTCCTGCAGAAAGAGGGCATCGACACCCGGGTGCAGACCGCCATCACCATGGGCCAGGTCGCCGAGCCCTACATTCCGCTGCGCGCCGTGCGCCACCTGGAGAAGGGGCGCGTCGTCATCTTCGGCGCCGGTATGGGCCTGCCCTATTTCTCCACCGACACCACGGCCGCGCAACGTGCCCTGGAGATCGGCGCCGAGGTGGTGCTGATGGCCAAGGCGGTCGACGGGGTGTTCACCGACGATCCGCGGACCAATCCGGATGCCGAGCTGATCGCCGCGATCAGCCATCGCGAGGTCATCGACCGCGGGCTCAAGGTCGCCGATGCCACCGCGTTCAGCCTCTGCATGGACAACGGAATGCCGATTCTCGTGTTCAATCTCCTCACCGACGGCAATATCGCTCGAGCGGTGGCGGGTGAGAAGATCGGAACACTGGTCACCACCTGACGGGTGATGTCAGATGAGTGCGAGCGACGGGAGACCGCGCCCGTGAGGAGCGAGATGGAGATGAGCGCGTGATCGACGAGACCCTCTTCGACGCCGAAGAGAAGATGGAAAAGGCCGTGACCGTGGCCCGCGACGATCTGGCGTCGATCCGCACCGGCCGGGCCAACCCTGGCATGTTCTCCCGCATCAATATCGACTACTACGGTGCGATGACCCCGATCACCCAGCTGTCGAGCATCAATGTGCCCGAGGCGCGGCTCGTCGTCATCAAGCCCTACGAGACGTCCCAGCTCAAGCCGATCGAGGACGCGATCCGCAACTCCGACCTCGGCGTCAACCCGAGCAACGACGGCAACGTCATCCGCATCTCCGTCCCGCAGCTCACCGAGGAACGTCGTCGCGACCTGGTCAAACAGGCCAAGTCCAAGGGCGAGGACGCCAAAGTGTCGATCCGCAACATCCGTCGCAAGGCGATGGAAGAGCTCAGCCGGATCAAGAAGGACGGCGAGGCCGGCGAGGACGAGGTGGGCCGCGCCGAGAAGGACCTCGACAAGTCGACCCACACCTACACCAGCCAGATCGACGACCTGGTCAAGCACAAAGAAGGCGAACTGCTGGAGGTCTAGTGGCCGATCAGCGAGCAGGGTACGTGGCAAACACACCGGTCGGGGAACCGCCCAAGAAGCAGTCCCGCGCCGGACGTAACCTTCCCGCTGCCATCGCCGTCGGGGCCGCGTTGGGCGGCTCGGTCATCGCTATCCTGCTCTTCGCCCCGCACGTCTGGGTCGCCGTGGTCGCGGTCGCCATGGCGGTGGCCACCCATGAGGTGGTGCGCCGCCTGCGGGACGGCGGATATTCGGTGCCGGTCCTGCCACTGCTCATCGGCGGGCAGGCCATGGTGTGGCTGACCTGGCCGTTCGGCGCCGCGGGTGCGCTCGGCGGGTTCGGCGGCACGGTGGTGCTGTGCCTGATCTGGCGGCTGTTGAGCGGCGGGTTGAAGGCCGCGCCCGCCAATTACACCCGCGACGTCTCGGTGACGATATTCCTGGCGGCCTGGATCCCGCTGTTCGGCGCGTTCGGTGTCCTGCTGATCTACCCCGAGGACGGGGCCGGGCGGGTGTTCTGCCTGATGCTCGGCGTGGTGGCCTCCGATGTCGGCGGCTACACCGCGGGCGTGTTGTTCGGAAAGCACCCGATGGTGCCCGCCATCAGCCCCAAGAAGTCCTGGGAGGGGCTGACCGGATCCCTGCTGCTCGGCATCGTCGTGTCGATGCTCTCGGTGCAGTTCCTGCTGGACAAGCCGGCCTGGGTCGGTATCCCGCTCGGCATCATGCTGGTCATCACCGGAACCCTCGGCGACCTGGTCGAATCCCAGGTCAAACGCGATCTCGGGATCAAGGACATGGGCAGCCTGCTGCCCGGCCACGGCGGTCTGATGGACCGCATCGACTCGGTGCTGCCGTCAGCCGTAGCCACCTGGATCGTGCTGTCGTTGTTGGCCTGACACGTTTAGCCAGCACGCCACGGCGCCCACGGCCAATCCCACCACGATCCCGGCATCGGGGCGCTGCCCGAGCATGAGCCACGACATCAGCCCGGCCACCGCGGGAATGACGCTGAACAGCATCGCCACCGCCGCCGCGCCGTGGTCGTTGACGGCCCGGACGAAGATCGTCATCCCGACCAGCGCATTGGACACCACCACGGCCGCCACGGCGCCGGCCGCCTTCCACGGATCCGACACCGAGAACGGCAGCACCGATGCGAGCGCGACGGCGGGCAGCACGCAGACCACGTTCTGCAGTGCCGCGGTCGCCCGGAAGTCGACACCCGAGCAGAACCGCTGCTGATACACCCCGCCCGCGGCCACCGACAGCAGCGACACCACGAGCAGCAGGACCACCGGGTCCATGCCGCCGACCGTCGCCAGGCGCCCGGCACACGCCGCCAGCACCGCGACGACACCGAGAGCCAGGGCCACGATCCGCCTCGGGGTCAGCCCCTCGCCGAGGAACACCGCAGCCAGCAGGGCGGTGACGACCGGGTTCATCGCGATGACCACGGCGCCGAGCACCGCGGGTGCCCCGTTCAGCAGGGCCAGGTACAGGCAGCCGAACAATATGCCCTGCGCGAGCAGTCCGCTGACGAGGACATGGACGAGCGTGCGGCCGGTGGGCCAGCTCACCCTGGCCAGCATTGCCCAACCGCTCAGGATCAGGCCGGCCGCACCGAACCGGCAGACCAGCACCGCCATCGGCGACATCGCCGAAACTGCCAGAGCACCAATGGGATAGCCGAGGGCGTAGAAGAAGGTCAGGGTCGAGGCGGTGCGCAGGGGCATCGGGGTGGTCGCGCTCGGCAGGGCCATGGGTCCATGGTGCTGACGGGCCCACCCGCTCGTCCATTCAATTCCGGCCGATGTGAGATGAGATACTGACAGAACATCATGCCCGGATCCCTGCCCCTCGTATTCGACGCCCCGCGACGCGCCATGCCGCCGCGGCACCTCGCCGACCTCGACGAAGACGGCCGCGCCGCCGCGGTCGCCGAGCTGGGCCTGCCGGCGTTCCGGGCCAAACAGCTGGCCAATCAGTACTACGGGCGGCTCATCGCCGACCCGCAACAGATGACCGACCTGCCTGCAGCGGTGCGCGATCGGGTGGCCGAGGCGTTGTTCCCGACGCTGATTGACCCGGTGCGCGAGATCGCGTGCGACGCCGGGGAGACCCGCAAGACGCTGTGGCGCGCGGGGGACGGCACCACGTTCGAGTCCGTGCTGATGCGCTACCCGCAGCGCAACACCGTGTGCATCTCCTCACAGGCCGGCTGCGGCATGGCCTGCCCGTTCTGCGCCACCGGCCAGGGTGGGCTGAAACGCAACCTGTCCACCGCCGAGATCCTGGAGCAGGTCCGGAGCGCCTCGTCGATCATGCGGTCCGAGCATGATGGCCGGCTGTCCAACATCGTGTTCATGGGCATGGGGGAGCCGCTGGCCAACTACAACCGGGTGCTGGCCGCGGTCCGCAGGATCACCGCGCCCCCGCCGCACGGTTTCGGGATCGGCGCGCGTTCGGTGACGGTGTCGACGGTCGGGCTGGCCCCGGCGATCCGGAAACTGGCCGACGAGCGGCTCGGCGTCACCCTGGCCCTCTCGTTGCACACCGCCGACGACGAGCTCCGCGACACCCTGGTGCCGGTGAACAACCGGTGGCCGGTCGACGAAGTTCTCGACGCGGCCCGCTACTACGCCGATGTCACCGGACGCCGGGTCTCCATCGAATACGCCTTGATCCGGGATGTGAACGACCAGCCTTGGCGCGCAGACCTTCTGGGTAAGAAGCTGCACGGCAAGCTGGGGCCGCTGGTGCATGTGAACCTGATCCCGCTGAATCCGACACCGGGCAGCGAATGGGACGCCAGCCCCAAGCCGGTCGAGCGGGAGTTCGTCAAGCGGGTCCGCGAGCGCGGAGTGTCGTGCACGGTGCGCGACACCCGTGGCCGTGAGATCGCCGCCGCGTGCGGTCAGCTCGCCGCCGAGGGCTGAATCAGCCCGCCGAGACTACGGTTTGTGGCGGCTTTTCGGCGTTTTCCCGCCAACAACCGTATTCTCGGCGCGCGTCATGCGTCGGCGATCGACCGTTCCCGCACCGCTTCGATGTGGGCCCGCATCGCATCCGCCGCGGCTTGCGGGTCGCCGGCCTCGATCGCCGCGAGTACCCGCCCGTGCTCGGCGACCGCCAATTCGGTGTCGACCGGCCCCTTTTGAACGTTCTGGCGCATGCGTTGCACCGAGGCGCCCAACCCGCCCACCATGCGACGCAGGAAGCGGTTGCCGCAGTGGTCGAGGATCGTCTGGTGAAATCCCCAGTCCGCATCGAAGTACGGCTTGAGGGTGACGGGCAGGCGGTTGCGGTCCAGCGTCACCCCGTCCCACTCGCGCACCGCCCAGGCGGCCTCCTCGTGGGCGCGGTGCGCGGCGCGCAGTTCGGGGAGCAGGTCGGGTTCGTGCAGCCGGGCCGCCCAATGCGCTGCTGTCGTCTCGACGACGAGTCGAGCATCCGCGAGCTCGGCGGCCTGTTGCGCACTCATCGGCGGCGCCACTTGATAGCCGCGGTGGGCGACCCGGTGGACCAGTCCGGTCGCCTCGATTTCGACGAGGGCCTCGCGCACCGGAGTCGGCGAGACGCCGAGATCGCGCGCGAGCTGGTCGATGCTCACCGATGTGCCCGCGGCAAGCCGGCCGTCCATGAGCATGGCGAGCAGCGCGTCGCGCACGTCGTCGCGCATGGCGCGGCGCAGGCGATGGATCGTCGGGCTCACAGGGACATCCACGGGTCGGATCCTTTCACGGGGCCGGGTTGCCGGTCCGCGGTCTCGTCGAGCAGGGCCCCGGCCGTGATCTCGTCCACGATCAGATCGGTGGCGGCCCCGGCGCGCAGCGCCGCGAGGACGGCGGGGCCTTTGGCCGGGCCGCTCGCCACGAGTATCCGGGTGCGCACACCGTGCAGCTCGTCCAGGGACATGCCGGTACTGCGCTGATTGACCGCGATGCGGTCCGAGCTTCCGTCCTCGCGCAGGAAGACGGTCCCGATGTGGCCGACGATGCCGTCGCGGCGCAGTTCCTGAAGGTCGACGGCATCGAGATAACCCGATCGGAACAGGTGATCGGGGACCTCTCCGGTCAGCGTGCCGACCGAGAACAGGGCGATGTCCGCGGTTCGGCGGATCGCGAGGACCCGCTCGACGGATCGCTCCCGCCACATCGCGGCGCGGGTGGCCGCCGAGTCGAAGAACGCGGGTCCGGGGAAGTGGTGCGCCGAGGCGGAGAATGCCCTGGCGAACCTGTCCAGTAGTTGACCGGCATTGAGGATGTTCGACGCGGAGGAGTTCCCCGAGCCGTCGTACTGGACCACGCGGGCGCCCCGGGTCGGGCTGAACATCAGGTGCCGCGACACCGCCTCGACCGTGGCGCCCCAGGCGACCGCGGTGGTCGTGTTGGCGCCGACGACACTGGCCAGCCGGCGCGCCGCAGATTCGGCGACGCCGTCGAGCCGTGCCCCCTCCGGACCGGTTTCGGCGATCACCGCCCGAACGCCGAATCGCTGATTGAGCCGGGTCGCGAGATGCGACGAGCCCTCCGGCGTGCGATGCAGGACGAACTCGACGACACCGTGGCTGCGCGCCCTGGCGAGCATCCGGGACACGGTCGACCGGGACAGATGCAGGCGCTTGCCGACGTCCTCGACCTTCAGGCCCCGGACGTAGTAGAGCTCGGCGGCGTCGGCCAGCCGCAGCCGCTCATCGTCGGACAGTTCGGCTTCGTCGGCAGCGGTCGTATCGGCCAAAGTTTGCACCATATTCCCAATTTAGCCGCTCTTCAGGTACATGAACGCAACTAGTCAGGAAAATGTAGGCCTGAATCGGTCTTGACTGGCGATAGAGCTATACCAATATCCTATAGGAATTAGTGTTACCTAGCTCACCTTGGAGAGAAGATGCTCACCGCAGAGACCTGGCCGATCGCCGCGAACATGCTGTCCTTCGGGTCGGTGGCACCGGACGGCACGCCCATGCTCGAGGCTCCCGCGGCGGTGTGGCGGTCTCAGTTGCAGCAGGTGGTCGACCTCGGCTTCGAGTTCGTCGACCCGACCGACGCGTGGCTGTCGATCGGCGAGCTCGACGACGTGCGGTTCAAAGAACTTCGTGCGGTACTCGACGAGGTGGGCCTGCGGGTGCCGTCGGTGTCCACCACCAGACGCAGCGTGGTCGACGCGACCGACGGTGAGCGGTTCCTCGCGATCGGGCACCGGATCATCGATCGGGCACCCGAACTCGGCGCCACGGTCGTCAACTTCGGCTTCATGCAGGCGCTGCGTCCCGCCCAGCGCACCGCGCTCTGGTTCTGGCTGGAGGAGGGCTATCACGACCCTGACGATGATTCGGAGTTGCGGGTCACCGCGATCGAGCGGATCCGTGAACTGGGAAAGCACGCGGCCGAGGTAGGTGTGGAGATCTCGCTGGAGATGTACGAGGACACCTTCATCGGCACGGCCGACCGCGCGGTGCGCTTCGTGCGGGACGTCGACCGTGCCAACGTGGGGCTCAACCCCGATCTCGGCAATCTGGTCCGGCTGCACCGGCCCATCGAAGACATCCCGACGATGTTCGAGAAGGTGTTGCCCTACACCAACTTCTGGCACATCAAGAACTACCTGCGCGACGAGGAGCCGAGGACCGGTCAGGTGTTCACCGCTCCGGTCCCGCTGGTGATGGGCGTCATCAACTATCGGGCGCACATTCTGCGAGCCCTCGAGCTCGGCTTCAAGGGTCCGTTCGTCTGTGAGCACTACGGCTCCGACAGCCTCGGCGTGGCGGCGATGAACCGGGAGTACATCCGCCAGGTACTGCAGTCCGCCCGGCTGTGAATGCCTGCGCCGCAAGTGATCCCACCCGCTGCGTAAGGACGGACCCGTGACCTACCTGCACAACCATCCCGAGACGTTCGCGGCCGAGGCGCTGGCCGGCCTCGCCGCCGCCGCACCCTCATACGTCCGGCTACATCCGGGCGGCGTCCTGCGGGCCCATCCGGCCCGCGACGGCAAGGTCGCCGTCGTGGTCGGCGGCGGCAGCGGACATTACCCCGCCTTCGCCGGGCTGGTCGGTGCCGGTCTCGCCGACGGCGCCGTCTGCGGTGACGTCTTCGCCTCGCCGTCGGCCCGCCAGGTCATCGACATCTGTCGGGGTGCCGACCGCGGCGGCGGGGTATGGCTGTCGTTCGGCAACTACGCGGGCGACGTCTTGAACTTCGGCGCCGCCGCACACCGGCTGCGGGCCAAGGGCATGGCCGTCGAGGTGCTGGCCGTGACCGACGACATCGCCTCGGCCCGGCCCGGACAGGAAGCCGAACGACGCGGCGTCGCGGGCGATCTCGTGGTGTTCAAGGTCGCCGGTGCCGCCGCGGAGGCGGGCAGGCCGCTGCAGGAGGTCGCGGCGGTGGCGGCACGCGCCAATGACCGCACGCGCTCCTTCGGGGTGGCGTTCGCCGGGTGCACCCTGCCCGGCCAGGACCATCCGTTGTTCACGCTGCCGGACGGCGTCGTGGCCTGGGGCCTGGGCATCCACGGTGAACCGGGCATCGGTGAGGAGCCCGCACCGTCCGCGGACGAGCTCGCCGATCAGCTGGTGCGGCGCGTGCTCGCCGA